>JABFVX010000081.1 GCA_013362555.1 Mycobacteriaceae bacterium | reverse complement strand
CACCACCGCGTTCCTGCTGGGACTGACGCTGGCCGAGGAGTACCAGCGCAAGGTGCTGATCGTGGACGCCGCCCCGGCGGGGGGCGACTTGGCCGCCCGCGCCTTCGGCTCGGTGGGGGGCGGCGGCCAGCAGTGGCACACGTGGGCGCGACAGGGCTTCAACCTCTCCGCCCTGCGCTGGCAGCTGGCCGGAAAAGACTGGGGCGCCGCGGTACTCGGCGCCGACGGCCAGCCGCAAGACGGCGCCCAGCTGCTCGGCACGATGATCGAGTCGGTCACCGGCAAAGGCTGGATCGTGGTGGTCGACGCCGGGTCCAGCGCGGTGGGCTCGCCGCTGCTGGCGGCCGCGCTGGAAACCGATGCCGCCCTCGTGGTCACCATCCCGCAGCGCGCGGAGGGCGCCAACCGCGCCCGGGTGTTCCTGTCCCGTTTCGTGCGCCGCTTCGGCCCGAAGGCCCCCAAAGACGTCGTCGTGGTGGTGGCCGACCAGGACCGCGGACCCGCGTCGGTCTTCCGCGCCATTTCGAACGGGCTGCTGGGCAAGGTGTCCAGCATCGTCCGCCTTCCCAATGACCCGGACCTCGCCACCGGGCTCGAATTTTCTCCCTCCGACCTGCACGAACGCACTACTACCGCGCTGGTCTCCCTGGTCGACGCCCTCAGCGCCACCAAGGCCGCGAGCCGCCGCCCCGCTCGGTAGCGCCGCCCGCCGACCGCGTCGCAAGCAGGGCATGTTCTGAAGCCGTTTACTGCGATATCTTGTCCCCCGGGAAATGTGTGAACCGGCAACGGTTCGGATGATGAGGGGCCGGATGGACAGGCGCGGTTTCGTCAAGGGCGTCGGACTCGCCGCCGCGTCACTCGGGCTCGCCGGGGCGGTCGCGGACTTCGCAGTTCCGACGGCCGGAGCCCGGCCCGCCGGAGTAGGCGGCGTGCGGCACGGCGAACTCAGCCCCAAGGCCGGAATGTACCGAGCAGCGGTACCGGAGATCTTCGCGCCGCTGCCGGACGCCCCGGAGCACGTGACCGCCGTCGTCGTGGGCTCCGGCTTCGGCGCGGCCGTCGCCGCGCTGCGACTCGCGCAGGCCGGGACGCAGGTCGCCGTGTTGGAGCGCGGATCGCGCTGGCCGAACTCGCCGAACCGGGACATCTTCGTCGAGGACACCATCCCGGACGGCCGCGGATTCTGGCACCGCGACGTGTTCACCGGCATGAACCGCGTCCCCGTGCCGGTCGACCCGTTCGGCGGAGTGCTCGGCGTCGACAGCTACCCGGGCATGGACGTGTGGCGGGCGGCCGCGGTGGGCGGCGGCTCGGTGGTGTTCACCGGCGTGATGATCGAGCCGGAAAAGCGCTTCTTCGACGCGGTGTTCCGCGGGGTCGTGTCCCACGACGAGATGCACAGCGTGCACTACCCGAAAGCCAGGCGCTCGCTGCGGCTGTCGCCGATGCCCGAAGACGTCTACCGCTCCCGCGCCTTCGCCCACTCGCGCGCCTGGGACCAGCAGGTCCGACAAGCCGGGTACACGCCGCAGCGCGTGGACGGGCTGTGGAACTGGAACGTCGTGCGCGACGAGCTGGCTGGGCGCTCCAAGCCGTCGGCGACCGTCGGGTGCAGCAACCTCGGCAACTCCAACGGCGCCAAGTTCGACTTGAACCAGAACTACCTGCGCTGGGCGCAGGACACCGGCAAGGCCCGGGTGTATCCCGGCCACCGGGTGGACGCGATCGGCGCGGACGGTCCCGGCTACGCGGTGCGGTTGAGCAAGCTCAGCCCGACCGGCGAGGTGCTGCGCACTCGAACTATCCGGTGCGACAAGCTCTTTCTCGGCGCGGGTTCGGTCGGCACGACGGAACTGCTGGTCCGTGCCCGCGACGCGGGCACGCTGCGCAACCTCAATGAGCACGTCGGAGCGGGCTGGGGCACCAACGGCGACGTCGGGCTGGCCCGCACGCTCAGCACGCTGGACATGGGCACCCAGGGCGCGCCCTGCGCCAGCCGCATCCTCGACGAACGCGACGGCATGCCGGTCTCGCTGGAGAACTGGTTCATCCCCGGCGTCACCGCGTCCGACATCGGGTTGCTGGCCTCGCTCGGCATCGTCCTGGACAACACCCGGGGCCGGTTCGTGTCGCGGCCGGACGGCTCGGTGACGCTGTTGTGGCCTGCAGGCGGCAACAACGACGTCGAGGCCAGGGCCATGGCGGTGAACCGCCGCGCGGCGGGCGCGTCCGGCTCGGTGCCCCCGCCGATCCTCGAGGCGAACGCCACTTTCACCGCGCACCCGCTCGGCGGGGCGGTGCTGGGGCGCGCCGCCGATGCGCACGGCCGCGTACACGGGCACAAGGGCCTGTACGTGGTGGACGGCGCCGCCGTACCCGGCAGCACCGGCACGGTGAACCCGTCGCTGACCATCACCGCCCTGGCGGAACGCAACCTCGCGCAGATCATCCGTTCCGGCGGGTAACACGGTCGGCATGGAGCCCTCCAGAATGACCCGTGACGTGCACCCAACGCCCGTCACGGGTCATTCTGGAGGCGCGCAAGCCAGGGCGCGCACGGCCATCGGCTGGGTCGACGCCGTGATGGCGGTGCTGGCGGTCGTCTCGGTCGGGCTGCTGGTGTGGATCACGGTCTTCGACGTCCCCGACGGCGCCCGCCGGGTCGTGGCGTGGGTCGACTACGGCGCCTGCGCGGCGTTCGCGGGCGAATTCCTCTGGCGGTGGCGCAGCGCGGGCTGGGGTTGGCGGCACCCGCTGCTGTCCTGGCACGAGATCATCGGCATGGCGCCGGTGGCCAGCCCGCTGGTGCGGGGGTTTCGGCTGGTTCGCATCCTGGTGCTGCTCGCCCGCCGCCACCGCCTGTGGGAGCGAATCCTCGGCGCCCGCGTCACGGAGGCGCTGGTGGCGCGGCTGGCACAGACCATTGTGGCGACCACCGCGGAGTCGATGGAGCGCAACCGCGGCCAGATGGAGAAACTGCTGGTGGACAACATCCACGCCGACCCCGCCGTCCGGCGGTGGCGGCATCTGCCGTTCCACGACACGATGGTGCGCCGCACCGCCGAGGCCTCGTACCGAATCATGCTGCAGACGATGACCGACCCGCGCACCGAGGACTTCGTCGCCGACGTGCTCCGGCACAACTTGGACCAAGTCCGGGTGCGCGTCGTGAACGACCTGTGAGAGGGTTTGCAAACCCTCCAGAACGACCCGTGAAGTGCGTTGGATGCACGTCATGGGTCATTCAGGAGGTTGGCATGTTGGCAAGCCTGCGGAATGTGTCGTGTGGGCCGTTGTAGACGTTGACGTCGACACAGCCGGCGATGCCCGGGACGCGGCCGCAGTCGGTGTGCTGCCAGAAGGTCCAGGTGCGCCAGCCGCCGGGCAGCGGGCCGGGGGATTCGCGGCCGTTGTAGTCGGCGATCCAGAGCGGGTACTGGGAGAACTCCGTGGTGTTCGCCATCGCCTTGCGCCAGAAGTTCGGGTAGGTGTAGATGATCGGCGCCCGGCCGGTCAGTGTGGCGACCACCGCCAGGTAGCGACGAGTCCAGTCGATGAGCGCTGCGGGTGCCAGGCCTTCGGACTTCTCCAGGTCCAGCACCGGCGGCAGGTCCAGCGGACCGTTCTCGCCCAGCACCGTCGCCGCGAAGAAGGCCGCCTGCAACTCCGGCGACTGCCGTGGGCGCGCGTAGTGGTAGACGCCGCGAGCCACCCCCGCGGTGCGCATGATCAGCGAGTCCGGCACGAAGAACGGGTTCACGTAGTGCAGGCCCTCGGTGGCTTTGACCATTGCGAAGTCGTGACCGGCGGCCCGCACCCCGAACCAGTCCACCAACCTGCCGCCGCCGTGCTGCCAGGACGAGACGTCAGGTCCGCGCGGATCGGCAGCGGCCGGGCCCGCCGCGATATTCGCCGCGGCGAGAATCGATAGCAACACCATGGCTACTCTCATGGACCGAGGACATTAGCCGAGCCAGTCCAGGACCGCGGCGGCGGTCCACGACTGCTGCATGCTGCCGAGGGGGGCGCCGCTGAAGGGTTCGTAGTACTCGGCGAAGGTGCCGTCGGAGGCTTGGCGCAGGCCTTCCTCGCGCAACAGCGCCGAGCGGTCGGCCCAGCCTCGCCGGGCGAACGCCCAAGAGAACAGCCACGTCATCACAGGCCACACCGGGCCGCGCCAGTATTCGCGCGGCCGGAACTCCTTGGCCACCGGCGATGTCGACGGGGGCGCCGCGAAACGCAAGTCCGGGTGCCCGCAGAACTGGGGTCCTTCGAAGGTGCGCAGCAGGGCGCGCTCGGCCGGGCGGGGCAGGCCGCCGCACAGCAGCGGCGCGAACATCGCCAGCGTCTTGGTGCTGATCCAGTGGCCTGCGCGCAGGTCGAAATCCCGCGCCGCGCCGGTGCGCTCGTCAGTGGTCGCGATGACGCCCGCGCGGAATCGGTCAGCCCAGGAACGCAGGTCCCGCACGTCGGCCAGCGGGCGGGACTGCTCCTCGCCGATGTCCGCGAGCACGTCGCAGGCCAGCGCGAAGACGGCGCTGACGAACACGTCCTGCACCGCGAAGCTCACCGCCGAGACCAAGGCGGCGTCGTCATAGCGCGCCCTGCGCATCTGCTCCACCAGCCAGAGGTAGCGGTCATATTCGGTGTCGGAGGGGCGTTGCGCGGGATCGCGCACCACCTCGGTGTCGATCCGCCGATAGGGCGGCAGGTCTGGGCCGACCACGACGTTGGCGTAGGCCGAATCCCATCGCGGCGAGTTGTCCATGCCGGATTCCCAGCCGTGATAGAGCGTGATTCGACCGGCCCCGCCCGGGTCGCGCGCGTGGGCCAGCCACCGGTGCCAGCGCATGAGGTCGGCCCAACGACGGTCCAGGAACTCCTCGGCCACGGCGCGGGTGCTGCGGCCGCGGCGGCGGGCGTGCTCGAGTATCCGCTGCACCGCGATGACGTGCACCGGCGGCTGCATGATCCCCGACGTGTCCGGGTGTTGCGGCGCGTGTGCCGCCAGCAGCGCGCACTCCCAGCGGTCCGGCCCGGGGAAGTAGTCTCCGCCTGCCCCGTCGGCAAACACGATGTGCGGGATCATCCCGTTCTTCCACTGGGCCGACAGCAGCGTGTCCAACTCCACAACGGCCCGCTCGACGCTCAGCGGGGCGAGCCCGACGGCGACGAACGCCGCGTCCCAGCTCCACATGTGCGGATACAGCTTCGGCGCGGCACTGGTCATGACGCCCAGATCATTGCCCCGCAGCAAGTACGCGGCGCGGGCGGCCAACTGAGTCGGAGAGAACCCCGAGGAACCAGCCACTGCCATCCCAACATTCTGCGAGCAGCCGCGGCAGCGGTCCAGTTCAGGGCGTGTTCGAGAACTCACGTGGTTGGGTTGCAAGACCTCCGGAACGACCCGTGAAGTGCGTTGGATGCACGTCATGGGTCATTCTGGAGGTATCGATTACGGTGGCGGGCATGCAACCGACAGCTCTCGTCACCGGAGCGGGGCGCGGACTCGGCGCCGCCATCGCCCGGGCACTGGCGCCCACGCACGACCTGCTGCTCGGCGGACGCAGCGCGGCGAGCCTGCGGGACATCGCGGCCGAGCTGCCCGGGGCGACGCCGTGGCCGGTCGAGCTGACCGACGCGGGCGCGGTCGCCGCCGCGACCGCCGACCTCGAGCGACTCGAGGTGCTCGTGCACAACGCGGGAGTCGCGGACATCGGCCCGATAGCCGACTCGACGCCCGCGCAGTGGCGAAACACCATGGAAGTCAACATCATCGCGGTAGCCGAGTTGACGCGGCTGCTGCTGCCCGCGCTGCGCGCCGCGAACGGGCATGTGGTGCTGATCAATTCGGGCGCCGGGATGCGTGCGAACGCGGGCTGGGCCAGCTACGCCGCGAGCAAGTTCGCACTGCGCGCCTTCGCCGACGCCCTGCGCCTCGAGGAGCCGAGGCTGCGGGTCACCTCGATCTTCCCCGGACGCATCGACACCGACATGCAGCGCGACATCATCGCGGGCGAGAACCGGCCGTACCGCGCCGCGGAATTCCTCACCCCGGAAACGGTCGCGCGCACAGTCCGCCAGGCGATCGAAACCCCTGGTGACGCCCACCCGACCGATGTCGTCCTGCGTCCGATTCCGCGTCCGGAATGACCCATGAGGTGCGTTGGGCGCACTTCATGGGTCATTCTGGACGGTTTGTACTGGGCGGCCGATTCGAGCCCGCGCGGGCGGCTTTCGCCCTAGTCTGGACAGCGCACAGTACAACCGACGAGGGGACCGCTCGGTGAGCAGCGCAGGATCCGCCATACTCAATATTGCCGGGCTGATGAATCGTGCCTGGTCGAACCTGCTCACCGTGTGGGGCGGGCTGCATCACCTGGGGGTGGTTCCCACCCCGCCGCCTGTCCCGTAGCGGGCCCGATTCCCGACCTACGATCCGGCGTCGGAGTCAGGGCGGATATCCTGCCTGGGTGCTATACCTCGCGATTCCCCTGTTCACCTTCGCCGCCATCGCGGTGGCGGTCGGGATCGCCGGAATGGTCGGCGTGCTGCCCGGAAACAGGGTCGTCGGCGTCACCACCCCCGCGGCGATGCGCACCGAGCAGACCTGGCGGCTGGCCAACCGGACGGCGGGCCCCACCACCGTCGCCGCGGGCGGCCTGCTCGCCGCGGGCGGCGCCGCGGCCCTGCTGATCGGCGGCATCGTGGGCGCTGTGGTCGCAGTGGTCGCCGCAGGCACGGCGCTGTACACCGCCGGATCCGGCGTCGCCATGGCCACTCGCGCCGTGGAAGCCCTCAACCCCCCGAGTTCGAAGGACGCCGCGAGCCCGTGCGGCCAGTCCTGTGGCGGCTGCTCCCTGGCCGAAGCCTGCGCCAACTAGCCGCGACCTACCTCCAGAATGACCCGTGACGTGCGTTAGGCGCACGTCACGGGTCATTCTGGAGTAAGTCTGGCGGGTGACACACTCTTCGGGTGACGACCAGACGTGCGATCGATCCGGTGGGGTTGGTGTTCGGGGTCGGGGCGCCGGTGTTGGCGGCGGCGGCCGGGATCCTGCTGACCTCGGCGTGGCGGACCCGGCTGCCTGACCGGATCATCACCCACTGGTCGGCGCACGGGCCGGACCAGTGGGGCTCGCCTGCCGGGGCGGCATGGCAGTTCGCACTGCTGACCGGGCTGATCGGGGCAGGCATGGGATCGGTCGCCGCGTTGGCTCCGGCCTTGCTGCTGATGCGCCGCACCATGCTGGTACTGGCGCTCACGTTCACCGGCGTCATGACCGCGTTGCAGCTGGGCATGCTGGCCGCCCAGCTCGACCACGCGACGGCCGACGCGGCCGCGCCCGGGGTGGCGGCCCTGC
>JABFVX010000011.1 GCA_013362555.1 Mycobacteriaceae bacterium | reverse complement strand
TGCTGGGCGCGCTCCCGCTCATGCGCACGCGCATCGCCCCTGCTGCCGGGGCGGCCGCACCGCCTGCGGAATCCGCCCGGACCGTGTTCGGCGACCGCCGCTACCTCGTGGTCGCCGCGGCAGGCGGGCTGTTGAGCGTGTATCTCCAGTTCATCCAGGTGGGCCTGCCGGTGTGGATCTCACAGTCGCCCGTGCGGGCGGTGTGGCTGGTGTCGGCGGCGTTGTGCGTGAACACCGCGGTCGTGGCGGCGGCGCAGGTGCCGCTGGCGCGCCGCATCACCACCGTCGCCCAGGCGAGCCGAGCCACCGCGTCCGCCGGGGCGGGCATCGCGGCGTCCGCCGTGCTCGTCGCGGTCGCGGGAGCCCTCGCTGGGCCTGCGGTCTGCGCCGTCGTGGTGGCGGCCGCGCTGGTGTACAGCGTCGCCGAAGCGGTGCAGGCATGCGCCGCGTGGGAACTGTCGTGCGCCCTGGCCCCGGAGGACCGCCCGATGGAGTACCAGACCGTGTTCACCTCCGCCGTCACGGTCGGCACCGTCCTCGGTCCCTGGCTGATCACCTGGTCGCTCACCGCCGCGGGCAACCTGGGCTGGCTCATCCTGGCTGCCGTCGTCGCCGCCCCGGCGGCCTCCCACCTGGCCTTCCGCAACTACACCTGACCTACCTCCGGAATGACCCGTGACGTGCGCCCGACGCACGTCACGGGTCATTCCGGAAGAAGGGATAGCTCGCGTACTACGGTGGGAAGCATGGCTACTTCGGTGCAGATCGTGATCGATTGCGCGGATCCGGCGAGTTTGGGCGAATTCTGGGCCACCGCTTTGGGATACGTGGTGCAGCCGCCGCCGCCCGGATACGGCTCGTGGCCGGAATTCCTGGCGGACAAGGGCTTGCCGCCGGATCGGTGGAACATGGCGAACGCGGTGGTCGACCCGGCAGGGACCGGGCCGCGGCTGTTCTTCCAACAGGTGCCCGAGCCGAAGACGGTCAAGAACCGGGTGCATCTGGACCTCAACGTCGGCGGCGGGCACGCGGTGCCGACGGACGAGCGGGCCAGGCGGGTGGACGCCGAGGTTCACAGGCTGGTCGCCGCGGGCGCAGGCGTGGTGCGGGAGCAGATCAACGAGGATTTCGGCGAGCGCTGCGTGGTGTTGCGAGACCCGGAGGGCAACGAGTTCTGCGTGCAGTAGCGGCCCTTGTAGCACATGAACTCACGAGTCCGGTAGTCGTGCCAGTCCAGCGAGTTCCGTGGGCCCGGTCCGGCAAATGTTCAGCGCATCAGGGGTATTCGGGGTGTCGCGGTGCACGGCGCCACCAAGTGCCCGAAGCTCGGCAGTTTCGTTCCGGCCGCGCATCGACTATTAATGTCATGTGCCGTTGCCATACCTAATCACCTGCCCGACATCGTATCTGCCGTACCAGGGGGTCTGATGACCATCGAGCGTCCCTTCGATGACGAGGTGGGCCATCTGGCGAAACGGGTCGAAAAGGCCCGCGGCAGACTGGCCTACCAGTTCGATCCCGCGCTGACGGAGGCGCTGTCGGAAGACGAGCTGTCCGCCGAACGCAACCTGGCGGAACGGATCCGCGAACAAGAACGCGAACAACGCTGGCGCAATGTGCAGGCGGCGGCGTCCGCCTCCGACCGCGCCAGGCAGACATCGGAAGAGATCGCGAAGGCTGACATGCGTGATCTGTTGCTCGCCCGCAGGGCGATCGCCGCGCAGCGGCGGGAGTCCAGCCCCCACGCCAAGCTCGCCTCGCTGTACCGGCACCGCGCGTGGTCCCAGCGCGGCCTGGCAGGCGTGGTGATGGCGGGAATGCTGTGGTCGGCTGTCAACGTGCAGCACAACATCGCCCCGGGCGGCGCGAGCGATCCGCTGTTCTGGGCGAGCTACCTGCTCGAGGCGATGATCAGCGTGTGTCTGGTCATCATCATGATCGGCACCAACAAGGTCGCCGAGTGGGGCATTCTGGACAGCCGGGCACAGGTCACGATGGCCGAGCTCGCCCTGCTGACGCTGACCATCGTGCTGAACACCTATCCGTACCTGAGCCGTTCACACTGGTACGAGGTCGGGGTGCACGCGGTCGCGCCGATGATGGTCGGGGTGTCGCTACTCATCCACAACGCCGCCAGCGCCCGGTACGGGCAGGCCATTTCCAAGGCCACCATGCAGATCCAGGATCTGCCGGACCCGGCCGAACAGATGCGCCGCACGCTGCCGACGTTCGTCAGCTTCATCCGCACCGGCGCCCCGGACGCGGCACAAAGCGATCTGCCCGCGCTGCAACAGAAGTCCGTCGAGGACGACCACGTCGCCGACGCGCCTCGCGACGTCGAGACGACCGACACCTGGACGGCCACGGTCGACAGCGCGGAGTGGAGCAGCTCGATCGCGGAACGGGTCGAGAAGGCCACCGCGAGCGTACTGTCCGACTTGGACTCCGACATGCGCACTGCGAACGGGGGTGGCGTGTCGAACAATCACGACACCGGCCAGTTCAGCATTTCCGACACCCTGGAACAGGAGTTGGCGGACATGCGCGCCGAGCGGGAGCGAGCCCGCAAGCGGTAGTCGGGGCAGCACGGCACAGGCCCTCGGGAATCCCCCGACGATGTCACCAGTGACGTCGTCGGGGGATTTCCCGTATTCGGCCGATCCGTTCGGTACATTCTGGCTGTGACTATTGATGCGAAAGTGTCTGTTGTTACTGATGTGACTCGTGGAGCGGCGCGTGGGATCGTCACTTGTGTCGCTGTCGGGTTGCTCGCGGCCCTCGGCGCGGCCGGCGCGTCGGCGACCACATTCGCACCGGCGACGCCCGAGCCCGCCCGGGCCGGCGCCGAGATCGCGGGCGGATCGTCACTGCCGACCGGGTCGGCCGCGGTGCTGGGCAAGACGATGGGGTGGGTCTATCCGCCGCTGCTGCTCAAGGGTTTGGCGTTCCTGGTCGTGCCGCCGGACCAGATGGCCGCTTTCACCGCGATCATCTCTCGCGAGAGCAGTTGGAACGTCTTCGCGGTGAATCCCTCCTCCGGGGCCTACGGCCTGGCGCAGGCGCTGCCCGCAGAGAAGATGTCCGCCGAAGGCGTCGACTGGTTCTTCAACCCGCTCACCCAACTCCGCTGGGCCTACAAGTACATGAACAAGCGCTACGGCAGCCCGAACGCCGCCTGGGATTTCTGGCAGCAACACCACTGGTACTGACGCTTCCGGAGGGGCAGGTCGATCTGGCGGGTCCGAACCTCCAGAACGACTCATCAGTTGCGTCGAGCGCACGTCACGGGTCGTTGTGGAGGTCTGGAATCATGTGGGAGGGTTCCCGGGCGGGTCCGGCATGCTCTGGGAGACAGGCGGGTTCGCCTGTGCGGTTTGGTTGAGAGGAACGTTCGATGCGCAGGAAGCTTCTGATTCTCGCGGTGGTCGTGTTGGCCGCGGCGGGCATCACGGTCGCGCTCTCCCGCCATGCCATCGCCGGCGGCGGCTGCCTGTGGTTCACCGGGAGCTATCCGGAGGGCGCCTACATGAGCATGGCGGGAATGACGATCACCTGCGACGGGTCGGACTGGGTGGTGGAACCCGCCGCCGCGCGCCGCGACCGCAACAACCCGTACTCCGACGCCGGCTACTGCGTGGGCGACCAGTATGTGGACGGTGAGCTGGGCTCGCGCGCGGAGTGTCACGAGGGCTCGCGCTGAGCTGAGCGGGACACGCGCGAACGGTTCACGCCGCGTTCACGTTGACGTACTCCCGATGTTGGGAATGTGCACCTGAATGACTTTTCCTCAGAGCCGGCATGCTCACGCCGAGCAGCGCCGTGAGGAGACCAGATGCGCCGGCTGCGTTCACTGCCACCGCAATTCGGAGGGCTGGCGGGCGGCGTGCCGCCCGCCCCGTCGGGCACGCTGTACGCATTGACCCCGTCCGGGGGCGTCGTAGCCGAGCCCGTGGACGGCGCGGCGGTCGTGTTCGGGCGCAATCGGGACGTGGTCGACGTGTGCGTGGGTCGCCAGGACCGCGCGGTGAGCCGCCTGCAGGGCAGTCTCATCCACCGCGACCGCAGTTGGTGGATCGGCAACGCCGGGCTGCGCCCGCTGCGGCTGCCGGGGTCGCGGCTGGTGTTCGCCGACGAGGAGCCGGTGCCGCTGGAACTCGGCTACACCCCGGTGTTCGTGCGCGGCACCGGCGAACGGGAACACCTGCTGGAGGTGTACGTGGTGGGGCCCGAGGACACCCACCAGGCCGCTGCTCCCGCCGACCTGACCATGCCGACCCGGGCCTGGCGGCTGTCGGACACCGAGCGGCTGGCGGTGGTGGCGCTGGCGCAGCGGTACTTGCTGCAGGATCCGCACCCGCAGCCGGTGTCGTGGCGGCAGGCCGCCGTGCACTTGGCCGAATTGGAGCCGGCGGCGGGCTGGAACGCGAAACGGGTGGAACGGGTCGTGGAGAAGGTGCGCCTGCGCATGTCCGCCAAGGGCGTCGCGGGGCTGACCCGCGAGGAAGTCGGCGAGCCCGTCGGAAACACGCTCAACCACAACCTCATTCGCGAACTCATGGACAGCGCCGCCCTCAAGCCTGCGGACCTGTCCCTGCTCGACTCCGATGAACCGTAGCCGCAGCCGCACCCGTAGTGCGCGTTGGCACCCGCAGCTGCGGGTGCCAACGCGCACTACGGGTGCGGCTGCGCGGCCTCTGCGGTGGCCCCGAGGGCGCGGACGGGCATGAACCGGACCGGCAGGGCGGTCATGCCGCGCTGGAACGCCGAGGGGCGGCGGGCCGGGTCCGCGGCGGGGACGGCCAGGTCGAGGTCCGGCAGCCGATCGAGGAGCACCTCGATGCCGGTCTGTGCGATGACCTCCGCGATCTCCTGCGCCGGGAACGGACACCGGTACTCGCCGTAGCCGAAGGCGAAATGGGCGCTGTTGCCCGCGGCGGGCGCGCCGCCGTCGGCGAGATGTCTGCGCACGTGCGGGTCGGCGTTGGCGCCCGCCAGTCCGAGCAGCAGCAGATCTCCCGCGCGAATGCCCCTGCCGCCCAACACCGCGTCGCGAGCCGCCCAGCGGCCCGCGACGACCTGGACCGGGGTGTCCTCCCACAGTGCCTCATTCATCGCCTGCCCGATGCTGCGGCGGCCGCCGAACGCGGCGGCGAAGCGGTCGTCGGCGACCATGAGGCGCACCGAGTTGGCGATCCAGTCCGCGGTGGTCAGGTGCCCGGCGAGGATCACCGCCATGAGGTCGAGCACGACCTCTTCGTCACTGAGGGCCGCGGGATGCGACAGCATCCGGGACGCCAGGTCGCGGCCGGGCCGCGACCTCTTGGCGGCCAGCAGCCGCTTGGTGTGCGCGGCGAAGGCTTGATACGCGACTTTCGCGTCCGTGCCGCCGTGCGCTATCGTCGCCAGCGTGCCGTGCAGCTGCGGTCCGTCGGCGTTCGGGAAGCCGAGAACCCGGGCCAGCGCCAAGACCGGCAGCGGCCGCGCGAACTCGCTCACCAGGTCGGCGTCGCCTCGGCCGCAGAACGCGTCGATCAGCTGGTCGGCCAGTTCTTCGCAGGTGCGGCGCAGCTCGTGCGGGTCGACCGCCTCCAGCGAGGGTTCGACCATCCCGACGTGGCGGCGGTGTTCGCCGCCCGCGGTACCGGTGATCGACGGCGTCGGCGGGCCTGCCATCGACGGCATCGGCCATTCCGGCCTGCCGACCTCGCGCTGGTTCCACAGCCGTGCGTCCCGCGGGAACAGGTCGGGATCGCTGGTCACCTGGTGCAGTTCGCGGTATCCGATCACCAGCCAGGCGGGCACTCCGCCGGGCAGCTCCACGGCCACCACCGCGCCGTGGTCGCGGCGCAGATCCTGGTAGAGCGCGGCGGGATCGGCGTGGAACCGCGGATCGGACAGCGGTACGCGCGGGCAGCCGCCGAGGTCGGTCACGGCCGCGCTCCCGCGTGCAGGTGCTCCACCAGTGTGATGAGCACGTTCTTGCAGGACGCCCGCGAGCGGGCGTCGCAGTCGAGCAGCGGAACCCGCGGATCCAGGTCGAGGGCGTCGCGGATCTCGGCTGGGGCGCACTGCGCTGTGCCGAAGTCGTTGCGCGCCACGATGAACGGGGTGCGCTGGTGTTCGAGGCGGTCGATGGCGTACCAGGAGTCGGCGATGCGGTGCTGGTCGACGAGGACGATGGCGCCGAGCGCCCCGGTGAACAGCCGGTCCCACAGGAACCAGAACCGCTGCTGGCCGGGCGCCCCGAACAGGTACAGCACGGTCTCCGCGTCGATGGTGATGCGGCCGAAGTCGAACGCCACCGTGGTGGTGGATTTCCCGGGCACCCCGCGCAGGTCGTCGACGCCGTCGCCCGCCTCGGTCATCATCGCTTCGGTGTCGAGCGGGCGGATCTCGCTGACCGAACGGACCATGGTGGTCTTGCCGACGCCGAACCCGCCGATGATGACGATCTTGAGTCCGTGCCGGGCGCCCGGGCGCAGGGGAGCCGCTGCGCGCTCGGGGAGCGCCGGGCGGTCAGAGGTCGCGAAGTCCACCGAGTACCTTCTCCACTGTGCGGGTGTCGGGCAGTGTGCGCCGCGGGTTGCGGACGGTGACCTTGCCGCCGTCGAGCAGGTCCGACAACAGCACCATCGCGATTCCCACCGGCAGCCGCAGCTCCGCGGCAATCTCGACGACGGCGGTCGGGGCCTGGCACAGCCGCAGGATGGCGGCGTGCTCGGACTGCATGCCCGCGGCGGGCTCGCATGCGCTCACCACCAGGGTTACCAGGTCGAAGGCGTCGGTGTCGGGACGGCTGCGGCCGCCTGTCAAGGTGTAGAACCGGTCGGGGACGTCGTCGCGGCCCGGCCGGGTCATGTCGTGACGCTCCCGTCGGCCCGGGGCGCGGCCGACAGGTGGTGGGCGAGCTGCTCGACCAATTCCCGCATGTTGTGCCCGACCAGGCCCGCGTCGGCGTTCTCGGCGGCGATCACCGCGACGTGCGCGCCGACGCCCGCTTCGACGATGAACAGGATGCCGCCGTAGAACTCGGTCATCGACTGGCGCACGCCGCCGCGGCCGTCGCCGAACTCGGCGGACGCGCCGTGCGCGAGGCTCTGGATGCCCGCGGCGATGGCGGCGAGCTGATCGGCGCGGTCGACGGCGAGACCTGGGGTGTGGGTCATCTTCAGGCCGTCGCCGGACAGCAGCAGGGCGTGCCGGGCGCCCGGGGTGCGGTTCACCAATTGCTCCAGCAGCCAGGTGAGTTCGGGCGTCGTCATCGGTTGTCCTCGGTTTCGGACCGTCGTGGCTGCGGCTGTGCTGCGGTGGGCTGCCGGGTCGCGGCCTGCCCGGTTCTCGCCTGGTCGGAGGTGGCGGCGAACGCCC
>JABFVX010000319.1 GCA_013362555.1 Mycobacteriaceae bacterium | reverse complement strand
AGGCCTTCGAAGGTTTTGCCCGCCTCGATCAAGTCCTCGTCGACGCGCACCGGCAGCCCGTGCAGCCGGGCGACGGGCGCCGCGGTCTGCTGCGCGCGCTCCAGCGGGGAGGCCACCACCGTGACGATGTCGTGCTCGGCCAGCGAAGCGGCCACTTTCTGCGCTTGGTCCTGTCCGGTGACCGAGAGTTGGAATCCGGGCAGCCTGCCGTACAGCACGCCGCGCGGATTGTGCACCTCGCCGTGTCGCATGACGTGCACGATCGTCGCAGGCTGGGCGGCCGCGTCGGAGGCGGGCGTGCTCTGCGCGTCAGGGGAAATCGGGTCGGTCACGAACGCGTTCCTTCGGTTTCGGCCGCGGCAGCGGCGGCGGCGGGCAAGGCGGCGGCGATGCGGTCGAACGCCGCCTCGTCCAGCGCGGCGGAAACGAACCACGCCTCGAAGGCGCTCGGCGGGGCGTACACCCCGCGATCCAGCAGTGCGTGGAAAAAGGCCGGGTAGCGCCAGGTCTCGGCGGCTTTGGCGGCCGCGAAGTCGGTCACGGGGGCGTCGGCGAAGAACACGCTCACCAGGTTGCCCGCGTACTGGACGCGGTGCGCCACGCCAGCCGCGGTCAGCGCCCCGGCGAGCATGTCGCCCAGCCTGCGCGCGTTGCGGTCCAGCATCGTGTAGACCTCCGGCGTCGCCAGTCGCAGCGTGGCCAGCCCGGCGGCCACCGCGACCGGGTTCCCGGACAGCGTCCCGGCCTGGTAGACCGGGCCCGCGGGCGCGAGGTGGTCCATCACGTCCGCACGTCCGCCGAATGCGGCTGCGGGCAGGCCGCCGCTCATCACCTTGCCGAAGGTGTAGAGGTCGCCCGGCACCCCGTCGACTCCGTACCAGCCCGCGGCCGAAACCCGAAACCCGGTCATGACCTCGTCCATGATCAGGAGCGCGCCGTGCGCGTTGCACAAGGCCCGCAGACCCTGGTTGAAGCCCGGCTCCGGCGCGATCGCGCCCATGTTGCCCGCCGCGGCTTCGGTGATGACACAGGCGATGCCGCCCTCGTTCGCGGCGAACACCGCGGCGACCGCGTCCAGGTCGTTGTAGGGAACGACGACGGTGTCGCCCGCCTGCGCGCCGGTCACGCCAGGCGAGCTGGGCCGGCCGAAAGTCGCCACCCCCGAGCCCGCGTCGGCGAGTAGCGCATCCACATGGCCGTGGTAGCAGCCCGCGAACTTGACGACTTTGCCGCGGCCGGTGAAGCCGCGGGCCAGTCGGACCGCGCTCATGGTCGCCTCGGTGCCCGAGTTCACCAGCCGCACCCGCTGCACCGGTTCGACCCGCGCCGCGATCGCCTCCGCCAGCTCGATCTCCGCCGCGGTCGGCGCGCCGTAGGACAAACCGCCCGCGGCGGCCCGCTGGACCGCGGCGACCACCTCGGGGTGCGCGTGTCCGAGGATCATCGGGCCCCACGAGGAGACCAGGTCGACGTAGGAGTTGCCGTCGGCGTCGACCAGCGTGCAGCCGTTCGCCGAGGCGATGAACCGCGGCGTCCCGCCCACGGACCGGAACGCTCGCACGGGCGAATTCACCCCACCCGGGATAATCGCGCTAGCGCGCGCGAACAGTTGGGCCGAGGCGGTCACCTGCTGGGCAGCATCCGCTTCAAGACTCACGGCCCCCAGTCTTCCACTCCGCGAATTCCGCCGACGACGGGGTGGCTAGGACTTCACCAGGCGGGCGATCGCCTGCGAGGCCTCGGCGACCTTCGCGTCGGCTTCCGGCCCGCCCATGCGGGCGGCCTCGACGACGCAGCCCGCCAAGTGCGCCTCCAGCAATTCCAGCGAGACCGACTGCAATGCGCTGGTGACGGCGGAAACCTGGGTGAGCACGTCGATGCAGTAACGCTCGTCGTCGATCATCCGGGCTATGCCCGCGACCTGGCCCTCGATCCGGCGCATCCGCTTGAGCAGCCGATCCTTGTCCGCCACATAAGGGTGCGCATGATCGGTCATGCGCCCATAATACCCCCCGCGGGTATCACCTGTCATCGTCGTGCCGAAGGCGTCTTTCAGGCGAACAGCGTGAATGTGGGAGGCATTCAGGACTGGCGGGCGAGGAGTCGGCGGGCGCCGTCCGCGGCGGCGGCGAAGCCCACGATCCCCAGCAGGGCCGCGCCGAAGATCAGGCCGCCGGAGTAGTGGGTGGACCGGAAGGCGGGCAGGTCGTCGACAGCCGGGAACCAGGCCGCCGAGGCGGCGCCGCGGCACGCGGACCAGGCCGCCACCGCGCACGTCACCGCGACGACCAGCTCGACGAGACCCGTGATCAGGGTGCGGGTGGTGTCGGCCATGAATCAGCTCGCCTTCTTGGACAGGACGGATTCCAGTTCGGTGCGCAGCCGGGCGTGGTCGCGGGCCCAGGCCTGGACGAGGACGGTGTCGCCGCCCGACGGCGTCGTGAGCCGCAAGCCGATGCCGTGGCGCCGCCGCGGCACCCCGACGAGCTCACCGAGCGAGCGCGCCGACTCCCACGGCGCGTGCTCGCGCGCGGTGGGCGCCCGTTCCGGGAGCAGCGCGGCAATGCTCGACACCGGAATGGTCTCGACTCCGTTGCGCAGCGCGGTGTCGGTGAGTTCCACGCTCACGTGCCTGCGCGCGGCGGCGACCTGCAAGGCCGTGATCCCCGCCAACAGCAGCGCGAAGAGGCCGAGGGCGATCCAGTGCACTCCGCGACCGACCACCAGGTCGGCGAGCAGCACCACCAGGCACAGCGCCGGGCCGACCGCGACCGCGCGCCACCGGGCGCCGGGCTCGGTGAACCGGATGGCGCCGGACCCGCTCATTCGCCGCCGCCCCGCTCATTCGCTCCGACCCAGCGGTCCGCGTTGGCGCGGTAGACCGCCAAGCCGCCCGCCAGCAGCACCACGGCCGCGACCAGCAACAACGCCGGTCCGCCGAGAATCGCGGCAGCGACCTGGAACAGGGCGAACACCATCGACAGCGCCACCGCGGCGCGCTGCATGCGCACGTCGCCGCGACGCGCGGGAGTGGCGAGCAGCGCCAGAACAGCGGCGACGACGATCAGCACGACGCCGAATCCGCGGGCGGCGGGCGGGAAGCCCGACGCCACCACCAGCAGCAGGCCGACGAACATCGACAGCGCGGCGCCGAACAGCCACAGCCCGTAGCCGACTCGAGTTGACGCGGTGATCCGCACTACCCGGCGAGGGTGGGCAGCAACAGCACGAGGATGGTCAGCACACCGGACAGAATAACCAAGCCGAGTAGCACCAGTTCTCTACGCAGGCTGTGTCGTTGCTGCTCGATGACCACCCGCATGAAGTATTCCCCTGCCGCACGATTGGTACTGTGACAGTATTCACAGTACCCGAGGTGTCACCCGCCATGTCAAACGGGTCTCCGCCCATCCTTGCACCCGTTGCGCGCGTCTCCGCCCGCAGCTGCGGGCGTAGACGCGCGCAACGGGTGTGAGGCTCGGGCGCTATGCCGCGCCGCGGCGCTCGCGGAAGTAGCGGTTCGACTCGGGGCGGTGCATCAGGACGATGGCGCCGCCGGCCAGGACGGCTTCCAGGATGTTGAGGGCATCGCCCGCCATGGTCACGCCGCTGCGGTCCAAGCCGGCGCCGAGCAGTGCGCCGAAGGCCGAAATGATCTGCAGCACGCCGAGAATGGTGAGCAGTACGCGGGAGCCGAGCTTGCCGCGGCGCATCCGGTCGGCGGCGAACACCACCAGCCCCGCGATCGCCGCGCCGAGGACCACCACGATCACGATCATCACGACGACGGCCTGCTCCATTTGCGCCAGCGTGAAATCGGCGTTCTTGTCGCCGGCGCGGAGCTGGTCGAGCATCTCCTTCGCGAGCGTGCCGCGCATGCCTGCCAGGGTGATGGCCGTCGGAACGAGTGCGAGCACGCTCAGCACAGCCGACCAGCGCCACAGCGTGCGCGCAGTGTCGAGGTCCGGGGGCGCAGGCGCGAGCGAAGGCTGCGGGGCGCCGGTGTACTGCGGATACCCCGGGTGTTCGGGGTACTGCGAATCCCGGTGCGGCGGTTGGGTCATCGCAGCCAGTTGGCAGCCTCGGCGGCCCAGTAGGTCAACACGATGTCCGCGCCTGCCCGACGGATTCCGGTGAGCGACTCCAGAATTGCCGGCTTGCGGTCGATCCAGCCGTTCTGCGCGGCCGCGGTGATCATCGCGTACTCACCCGAAATCTGGTATGCCGCAACCGGAACGGGAGACCGGTCGGCGACGTCGCGCACGATGTCGAGATAGCTCATGGCGGGCTTCACCATCACGATGTCAGCGCCTTCGGCGACGTCGAGCTCCAGCTCTCGCAACGACTCCCGACGATTCGCCGAATCCTGTTGGTAGGTGCGGCGATCGCCCTGCAACGACGATCCGACCGCCTCGCGGAACGGTCCGTAGAACGCCGACGCGTACTTGGCGGTGTAGGCGAGGATGCCGGTGTCGAGGCGGCCGGAGCGGTCCAGTCCGGCCCGGAGCGCCCCGACTTGCCCGTCCATCATGCCGCTCGCGCCGAGCAGCTGGGCGCCGGAATCCGCTTGGGCGAGCGCCATGTCGACGTAGCGCTCCAGGGTGGCGTCATTGTCCACCGTGCCGTCGGCGGCCAGCACGCCGCAGTGGCCGTGATCGGTGAACTCGTCGAGGCAGGTGTCGGCCATCACCACCGTGGCGTCGCCGACCTCTTCCGCCAGCGCGCGCAGCCCGCGGTTGAGGATGCCGTCCGGGTCGTCGGCCTGGCTGCCCTGCGCGTCCTTGTCCTCCGGCAGCGGGACGCCGAACAGCATCAGCCCGCCCACGCCGGCGTGCACCGCCGCCACCGCGGCTTTGCGCAGCGACTCCAGCGTGTGCTGGTGCACCCCCGGCATCGACCCGATCTCGCGCGGCTCGGCGATCCCGTCGGCCACGAACATCGGCAGCACCAAATGCCGCGGCTCCAGCGACGTCTCGGCGACCAGCCGCCGCATCGCAGGAGTGCGCCGCAGCCGCCGGGGCCGGTCCATGGGGATCATGCCTGCATGATATGGCACCGCCCGTGACTCCCGATTTGCGGGAGTCACGGGCGGGCCGGGTCAGCGCGAGCGGCGGGACTTCTTGCGCGGGGGCGGCAGGGCGCCTTCGGCGCGCAGGCGCGCGGCGTGCTCGGCCAGAGCCTCGACGAGCGGGCCGACCTGGGCCACCTCCGGAGTGACGTCCACCCGCAGTCCGAATTCCACCGCTGTTTCGACCGTTTTCGGGCCGATGCACGCGACGATGGTGCGCGCGTGCGGCTTGCCCGCAATGCCGACCAGATTCCGGACAGTGCTCGACGACGTGAACAGAACCGCGTCGAAACCGCCGGTTTTGATCATCTCGCGGGTCTCGGCGGGCGGCGGAGCGGCGCGCACCGTGCGGTACGCGGTGACGTCGTCGATCTCCCAGCCCCGGTCCCGCAAGCCCTCGGCCAGAGTTTCGGTCGCGATGTCCGCACGCGGCAGCAGCACCCGGTTGACCGGGTCGAAGACCTCGTCGTACGGCGGGAAGTCCTCCAGCAGCCCCTGGCTGGACTGTTCGCCCGAGGGCACCAGCTCGGGATTGATGCCGAACGAGCGGACCTTGGCCGCGGTGGCGTCGCCCACGCAGGCGATCTTCACCCCGGAGAACGCGCGCGCGTCCAGGCCGAACTCGGCGAACTTCTCCCACACCGCGCGCACCGCGTTGGTCGAGGTGAACACGACCCACTGGTAGCGCCCGTCCACCAGGCCCTTGACTGCGCGCTCCATCTGCGCCGGGCTGCGCGGCGGCTCGACCGAGATGGTCGGCACCTCGATCGGAATCGCGCCGTGGCTGACCAGCCGCTCGCTCATTTCGCCCGCCTGGTCCTTGGTGCGCGGCACCAGGACAGTCCAGCCGTAGAGCGCCCGCGACTCCCACCAGGACATCTTGGCGCGCTGACCGACGACCTTGCCGATCGTGACAATGAGCGGGCCGAGCAGCTCCGAGCCGATGGCGGCCAGCGTGGCCAGCGTTCCCTCGACGGTGCGCTGCTTGCGGGTCGTGCCGTACACCGTCACCGCGACCGGGGTCTGCGGGGCGAGTCCGTGCTCGACCAGCGCGCTGGCGGCCTCGGCGAGGTGCGTCGAGGTGGCGTGCAGCACCAGCGGGCCGGGGGCGGCGGCCAGCGCCGCCCAGTCGACCTCACCGCGCACGTCAGCCTCGGTGTGAGCGGATCCGAGAGCCATCCCCGCATACGCGGGCACGGCCGAGCCGCTGGGCAGGCCCGGCAGCACCTCGAACGGGATGTGCGACTTGGTCACCGCGGTGACCTCGGCGATCACCGAGTCGGTGGTGAGCGGGTCGCCCGCGACCACGCGGACCACGTCGTGTCCGTGCTTGGCCTCGCCGACCAGGGTCTTGGCGACTTCGGCAGGCTCGCCGAGGGCAGGGCGGACGTCCGCCGCCTGGTCGTCGCCGAGGGCCGTGCCGATCAGCGCGACGACACCGCGGTCGACGTCCGGGTCGGTGAAGGCCAAGGTCGCGCGCCGCAGCGCCGTGCGCGCCGCCACGGTCAACAACGCGGGGTCACCGGGACCGGATCCGACAAAGAGGATCCGGCCGGGATTCTTCTTCGGGGCTCGGCTGCTCATCGGTAGTTCTCCAGTGCGACGGGGGCGGAAGGTCTGGGACGGGGCGTGCGGAAGCCAGGAGATCGTCCTGGGGAGCGGTCTTTCATCGCACACCTCCTCGATCCGTGCTGGTCATCAGCTCGGCCGCACCGAGCTCGAGCAACTCCTGAGCCGCGGACCGGCCCAGCGCAACGGCTTTATCCGGTGATCCCACAACGGACACTCGGATAACGTCGGAGCCGTCGAGAGCGGCCGCGCAGCCGCGCAGTGACAGTTCCTCCACAATTATGGTCGAACCGTCGGCCTCGTTTTCCACAAGTGATTCGACAACCTCGGCCACAGCGCCGACCGGCGCCGTGCAACCGGCTTCCAGAGTCGCGAGCATGGCCCGCTCGGCCTCGACAGCGGCGCGGGTCGCCGCGTGGTCCTGCTGTGCCAACGCCGCGATCAGCTCCGCGGCGTCGGCCCGGCACTCGACGGCCAGCGCGCCCTGCGCGGGAGCGGGCAGCATCTGCACCGGCTCCAGCGCCTCGGTCACCGCGTCCAGTCTGCCGATGCGGGACAGGCCGGCGCGGGCGACCACGACCGCGTCCAGTTCGCCCTCGGCGACCTTGCGCAGGCGGGTGTCCAGGTTCCCGCGCAGCGGCACGATGTCGAGCCCGAGGCCGAGGGCGCGCAGCTGCGCCGCGCGGCGCGGTGCGGAGGTGCCCAGCTTCGAACCCGCGGGCAGCTCGCCCAGCACCAGCCCGTCCCGG
>JABFVX010000046.1 GCA_013362555.1 Mycobacteriaceae bacterium | reverse complement strand
GTTCCCTAGACAAGAACGATCATCCCAGGTCCGAAGGCATCTGCACGTTTACGACACCCCAAACCCCCGAAACAAACCGGTGGATCCAGGCTCAGCGCAACCCATGGGTCGTTCTGGATGGGGTCAGTGCTCGCGGTGTACTCCGCCCTCGATCACAGCGGGGCTTTCGCCCGTGGATCGGTCGGCGCGGGCGAGCCGCCCGCCGGTTCCAGCGACAGGGCCACCAGCCGGGCGTTGACGATGCGCACCAGCAACGGATTGTCCCGGCGCGGCAAGGTTTCGAGCCGGCCGGCCGCGGCCTGCGGTCGCCGCCGACCAGCCACAGTTGATAGACGCGTCCGCCCGGAGCGGGCGGCACCGCGTCGAATGAGACTGCGGCGGAGTCGAGTTCGCGGGAGTTGTGCACGGTCATCGTTCCCCCGCCCGCCACCGGGGCGGCGACCGAGCGGGTGTCGGCGTGGGAGATCACCTGTTGGGCCGTGATCTCGCTCGCTGTCGGGTTGTGGCCGCGCGACACCGCGACCGCCGCACCGATGCCGACTGCGACGGCGGCCGCAGCCAGGGCCCACCGGGTGCGGCGGGCCCGCCGCGGGGCCAAGCCGGGTGCGTCGAGCGCTCGCAGCAGCGCCTCCTCCACGTGTGGCGGGGCGGGCACGCTGTCGCAGGCCGTCATGTCGGCGAGCGTGTCCTGGATGCCGCGAACGGCAGACCGGAATGCGGCGGCGGTGGCGGCATCGGCCAGGGCGAGGGTGCGTTCGACAGTGCGCCGGTCGGATTCCGACAGTGCGTCGAGCGCGTACGGGCAGGTCATATCGAGGAGTTCGTCGTCGACAGGAACATCAGGCATCGGTCACCGATCCTGTGAGGCAGTTCTGCAGCCGTTTCAACCCGGCGCGGACGCGCGTCTTCACCGTGCCGAGCGGTACGTCGAGACGATCGGCGACCTCCGCGTATGTGTGGCAGCCGTAGTAGGCCAAGGCGAGCGTTTCCCGCTGGGTGTCGGTGAGGGTCTCCAGGCACGCGACCACGGCCCGTTCGTCCGATCGTTGCCCCGCGGCCTCGGCGACGACATCGTAGTCGCGGCCGAGATGCCGCTGCCCGTACGCCAATTCCCGTGCGGCGGTAGAAGTCTCCGTTCTAATCCGGTCGACGGCGCGGCGGTGGGTGAGCATCATGAGCCAGCTGATCGGGCTGGCGAGTTCGGTGTCGTAATTGCCTGCGGCCTTCCAGATGTAGAGGTAGATCTCCTGAGTGACCTCCTCGGCGAGGGCCCGCCTGCGCAACAGTCGCAGCGCGAGCCCGAACACCCGGTGGTTGGTGGAACGGTAGAACTGGGTGAACGCATCCCGGTCGCCTGCCGCGACACCGGCGAGCAGTTCGACCAGCCGCTGAGCCGCAGCGGGATCGCGTCGGCCCCGGTCGGTCGGGCATGCCGCGGCCGGGATGGCGAGGCCCTCACGTATTGGACGCATAAAGGAGATTCGACACGAACGCGGCCACGGTTTGGCTCATGCTCCAGAACGACCCGCAAAGTTGTCCAGAATGACCCGCGAGTTGCGTTGGTTGCACGTCATGGGTCGTTCTGGAGGCTTGTCACCATAGTGGTGCAGGGGACTCGCCGATCTTGTACCACCCCGGCAGCGGGGCGCCGGAGGTCGAGCGTCGGATCCGCTCCAGCATGCCGTCGGACATGGCGTTGTTCGTGATCATCTCCAGGAACAGGGCGCTGACGTTGCCGAAGTCGAAAAAGTCGCGTTGCCAGGACCATTGGAAATCGCCGCCGTAGCGGAACCAGCTGCCGCCGATGCCGTCGACGACGTACTGGCTGCCGTCGGGTCGTCGGGCGTCGGCGGTCTGTTTCCAGAAGCCGATCACGTCGCCGCTGCCGTCGTCGATGACGAAGCGCTGGTAAGGATACGACCAGCCGGCGAGTCCCGCCATTTCCTGGCCGAGCGCGATTTCTCGAATCTCGTTGCGGCCCACCGCCATGAACTCATGAGTCGGGCCGTAGTTCCAGCCGTATGTCGCGTCTTCGGTGTACATCTCGGCCAGCGGCTTCCAGTCGCCGAGCTCCTCGCAACGCTTGTTCTCCGCTACCCAGCGGTCCACCATTTCTTGCAGTTCGGCTCGTGTCATCGGGATCCTCCTGTCATCGGTCGGCGTCGACCGCGTCGTCCCGTTGGATCGACAGTGCTTGGGTGGGGCAGTAGCGGACGGCGCGGTCCACGGCGCCGTGCAGGGCTGCGACGGGATCGGGGTCGAGGATTTCGACGTGCCCGCGCTTGGGGACGGTGAACACCGTCGGAGCTTCCGCCTGGCAGGCCGCGTGTCCCTGACACAGATCGAGATCGACGACGATCCGCACCGCGTTCTCCTTCGATGACGTGCGTTCGCCCCGCTTTTCGGTGCGACCACATCCAGCTGGACATACCTCTAGACAGCTGTCCAGACCGTATCACTTGCTCATCCCGACCTGCAATGGCTCACGTCGCGGCCGCTTCGTTCCTTCGGAATGACCCGCCCCGCCCGCACGTCAGGTGGTGGCGTGGACGCCTTGGCGCCGACAGTTATCCGTAGTACTGTCTAGACAGCTGTCCAGGCGAATGTGAGGGAGTCGTGCCGATGACGCCGCTGAAGCCGAAACGAGTGTCGGGCGGCGAAGGGGAGCACGGGCATCTGGATGAGTTGCGCACCGACCCGATCGCGCTGATGCGGCGTGTGCGCGCCGAATGCGGCGATGTCGGAGTGTTCGACCTGGCGGGCCGCGACGTGGTGTTGCTGTCGGGCGCCGAGGCCAACGAGTTCTTCTTCCGGTCCTCCGACGACGACTTGGACCAGCAGGCCGCCTACCCGTTCATGACGCCGATCTTCGGCCGGGGGGTCGTGTTCGACGCGAGCCCGGAACGGCGCAAGGAGATGCTGCACAACTCGGCGCTGCGCGCCGACCAGATGCGCGGCCACGCCTCGACCATCGCCCGCGAAGTCGACCGGATGGTGGCGGCCTGGGGCGCGGAGGGCGAGATCGATCTGCTCGACTTCTTCGCCGAATTGACCATATACACCTCCTCGGCGTGCTTGATCGGAACGAAGTTCCGCAACCAGCTCGACGGCCGCTTCGCCGCGCTGTACCACGACCTGGAGCAGGGGACCGACGCACTCGCCTATGTCGATCCGTATGCGCCGATCGACAGTTTCCGGCGCCGCGACCGCGCCCGCGAACAGCTGGTGGAGCTGGTGCAGTCCATCATGAACGGCCGAATCGCGAATCCTTCGGCAGCCAAGGGCGACCGCGACATGCTCGATGTGCTGATCACGGTCGAAGACGACCAGGGCAATCCGCGCTTCAGCGCCGACGAGATCACCGGGATGTTCATCTCGATGATGTTCGCCGGGCACCACACGACGTCGGGCACGGCGGCGTGGACGGTGATCGAGCTGCTGCGCAATCCGCACTGGCTCGACGGCGTGGTGGCGGAACTCGATGAGCTCGACGCTGCCGGCTCCGATCTCGACTACGCGGGCCTGCGCAGCATCCCGCGCCTGGAAGCAGTACTCAAGGAAACGTTGCGGCTGCACCCGCCGCTGATCATGGTGCTGCGGGTGGCCCGGGACGACTTCGAAGTCTGCGGACAGCGCATCGGCCGCGGCGATCTGGTCGCCGCCACGCCGGCGGTGTCGAACCGCATTCCCGAGGACTTTCCGGACCCCGAGGTTTTCGACCCCGACCGCTACCTCGACCCGAACCAGCAAGACCTCGTCAACCGGTGGACCTGGATCCCGTTCGGCGCGGGCAGGCACCGCTGCGTCGGCGCCCCGTTCGCGATGATGCAACTGAAGGCGATCTTCTCGATCTTGCTGCGGGACTGGCAGTTCGAGTTGGCCCAGCCTCCCGACACCTACCGCAACGACCATTCTAAGATGGTCGTCCAGCTCCAGCAGCCCTGCGCGGTGCGATACCGGAAGCGCGGCGGAGGCTGATCGAACCCTCCAGAATGACCCGTGACGTGCGCTGAACGCACGTCACGGGTCATTCTGGAGGTCAGGATTCCGGGACTGCCGATGCGATGAGTTTCGTTTCCAGGTATTCCTCGAAGCCGGCCGTGCCCATTTCCCGGCCGATGCCGGACTGCTTGTAGCCGCCGAACGGCGCGTCGGCCGAATACCACACTCCGCCATTGACGCTCAGTGTTCCGGTGCGGACTCCTGCGGTCACCGCGTGCAGGCGCTGGGGGTCTGCGCCCCACACCGAGCCGGAAAGCCCGTACGGGGAGTCGTTGGCGATGCGCACCGCGTCCTCGTCGCCGTCGTGGGGCAGGATCACCAGCACCGGGCCGAAGATCTCCTCGCGGGCCACCGGAGAGTCGTTGGTGAGTCCGGAAATCAGGGTGGGCTCGACGTAAAAACCCTGTGTGACGCCAGCGGGCCTGCCGCCGCCGGTGACGATGGTGCCGCCCTGCGCGCGGGCCAGCTCGAGGTAGCGTTCCACTCGCGCCCGCTGGAGTCCGGAAATCAGTGGGCCGCAAACAGTTCCGTCATGGTCCGGGTCGCCGGGCGCGATGTTCGCCAGGACCCGGGCGGTCGCGGCGACGGCGTCGTCGTAGGACGCGCGGGGCACCAGCAGACGCGTGGTCAGCGCGCAGCCCTGGCCTGCGTGCATGCTGACGGAGAAGGCGGTGTGTGCGCACGCGGCCGGCAGGTCGGCGTCGTCGAGCACAATGGCCGCGGACTTGCCGCCCAGCTCCAGGAATACCTTCTTCAGGCCGGCGGCCGCGGCCGACATCACGGCTGTGCCGGTGGCCGTCGACCCGGTGAACGATATGAGGTCGACCCGCGGGTCGGTGGCCAGCTGCGCGCCGAGCCGATGGTCGGTGGAGGTCACGATGTTGACCACGCCCGGCGGAATGTCTGTCTCGGCGGCAATGACCGCACCGACCGCCGCCGCGCACCACGGGGTGTCGGGGGCGGGCTTGAGCACGACGGTGTTGCCCGCCGCCAGGGCCGGTCCGAGCTTCGCGAAATTGATCTGGTGGGGGAAGTTCCACGGCGTGATCGCGCCAACCACGCCGACGGCTTCGCGACACAGGGTGCGCCGGGTTCGGATGCCCATGGGGGCGGCGACTCCGAGATCGGTTTCCCAGTCGTACGTTTCGGCGAGGCCGGCGGCATAGTCCACGTCCGCGATCGGCCCTTCCAACTGCGGCCCCCGCGTCAGCATTCGTGGCGCGCCTGCTTCGGCGATGGTGATCTCGCGCAGTTCTTCGAGGTGGCCTTGCAGCGCCGTTCGGAGTTGGCGCAGGCAGCGGGCCCGGAATGCGTGGTCGCGCGACCACCCGGTGGTGTCGAATGCGGTGCGCGCCGCATCGATCGCCGCGGCCATGTCCGCGTTCGTGGCGTTCGCGGCGTGGCCAAGCACCTGCTCAGTTGCCGGGTTGACGGTCGCGAACGGCTCGCCTGCGCCATCGACGAGCTTTCCGGCGACCAGCAACAGCGACTGGCCGGTGGGGATCAAGCCGTTCACAGGTAGCTCCCGCCTGATATGGACACGTGTCTGGACTATAGTATGTACAGTCGTCGAGCGGTAGCGGCATTGCTGGACGTAAGGGCTGGGTGATAGTGTCCAGACAACTGTCCAGTTATCTGTCCGGAGGCGCAGTGCCATGCCGCGATTCGAACCTCATCCCGCCCGGCGGCCCGCCATCGTCAGCGGCGCGTCGTCCGGAATCGGCTCCGCAACTGCCCTGGCACTGGCCGAGCTCGGGCATCCGGTGGCGCTCGGCGCGCGGCGCGTGGACGAATGTCGGGCCCTTGCCGACACGATCGCGGCCGCGGGCGGGCAGGCCGTCGCGCTCCGGCTCGATGTGGCCGATCCCGCTGCCGTCGAGGCGTTCGTCGCCGCGGCCGAAGCTGCCAACGGCCCGACCGAGATCGTCGTCTCCGGCGCGGGCGATCTCGAGTTCGGCGCCGTCCACGACATGGACCCGGCGAACTTCCTGCGGCAAGTCGAGGTGCACCTGGTCGGGGCGCAGCGCCTCGCTCAGCGGCTGGTGCCCGGGATGATCGAACGCCGCCGCGGCGATTTCGTGGTCATCGGCTCCGATTGCGCGGACAGTCCGCGGCCCCGGATGGGCGCCTACAACGCCGCGAAGACCGGCGTGGAGGCGATGGTGACCCAGATGCGAATGGAGTTGGAGGGCACCGGAGTACGCGCCTCGGTCGTGCGGCCCGGCCCGACATTGACCGGCATGGGCATGGACAGCACGCCCGAGATCATCGGTCCGGTGTTGGCGGACTGGAAAACCTGGGGTTTCGCGCGGCATCCCTATTTCCTGCGCGCCTCCGACATTGCGGCCGCGATCGTGGCGGTGGTGTCCACGCCGCGCGGTGCGCACCTGGTGCTGACCGAAGTGCAGCCCGAGGCGCCGCTGACGTCGCGGTGATTGCCGAATGAGATAGGCGGCAGTAGTGTCCAGACACGTGTCCGAATCCGTGGAGATCGAAGCGACCCGGCGGCGGTTGACGGGCCGCCAGGCCGACACCGTCGACCGGCTGACCAAATCCGCTGTCGAAATTTTGGGGCGCGAGGGATTCGCCGGTTTGACGATCCGCATGGTCGCTACGGCGGCGGGCGTCGGCTCGGCAACGGCCTACACCTATTTCTCCTCCAAGGAACACCTTGTCGCGGAGGTGTACTGGCGGCGGCTGCGTGCGACGCCGCCGCCGCTGGATGACGAACTCGGCCGGACCGCTCGGGTGCTGGCGGTGCTGCGCAACATCGCCTTGCTCGTCGCCGACGAGCCCGAGTTGGCCCACGCGGTCACGGCGGCGCTGTTGAGCCGCGACCCCGACGTGGAGCACCTGCGGGTGCGGATCGGCCAAGAGATCCGCCGCAGACTCTCGGACGCGTGGGGCAAGGACCCCGACCCGATAGTGCTCCAGTCGCTGGAGATGCTGTACACCGGCGCGCTGGTCCGGGCAGGCATCGGCGAGTCGACCTATCCCGAAGCCGCGGACCTGATGGCCAAAGCCGCCGAGTTCATGCTGCGCTGACGCCGGCTGAGCGTAGATGTCCCGCGGAGTTGTCCAGAATGACCCGTGACGTGCGCTCAGCGCACGTCACGGGTCACTCTGGAATTTGGTGATTCGGTGGACTGTCTCAGCAGCCACCGGAGCGGCCGTAGTCGACCGCCTGGGTGGCGGTGTTGTAGTGGTACGCCGACCAGCTGCTGTCGTTCTGCGGCCCGGCTCGCATCCCGGTCGCTGCCGGTTAGCGCGATACCCAACCCTGAATGACCCATGAGGTGCGTCAGGCGCAACTCATGGGTCGTTCTGGAGGTCTTCTTGCTCGCGTGTCAGTGGCGGGGGCGGCCGGGGAGGAGGAGGGCGGCGCAGGCGCCCACGGAGACGACGCTCGCGCCGGTGTAGATCGCGGGGACGAGGCCGTCGATGAAGTCGGCGGCGCTGGAATACCCTCCGTGGGAAGCGAATATCGATGCCAGGATGGCGACGCCCATGGCGACGCCGACTTGGCGGATGGTGTTGTTGGCGCCCGAGGCCATCCCACGGTCGGCAGGGTCCGCGGTGGCCATCACCACGGTCGCGGCCGGGGCGTAGGTCAGGCCCATGCCGATGCCCGCGAGCACCAGCGACGGCACGTAGGCGCCGTAGTGCACGGCGGTCGTGGTGATCGTCGCCATCCAGGCCAGAGCGGTCGTCAGGCACAGCTGGCCGGTGACCACCAGAGCGCGGATGCCCACGCGGTCCGCGAGCAGCCCGGCCAGCGGTGCGACGACGATCGGGGCCAGCGACCACGGCATGATGCGCACTCCGGCCTCCAGCGGCGTGTAGTGCATCGCCACTTGCAGGTACTGCGCGAGCAGGAAGACCGCGCCGAACACGCCGAGCGAAAAGGTGAACATGACCAGGTTGATGGCGCTGAACGCGCGGGAACGGAACAGCCGCAGCGGCAGCATGGGCGCGGCGGTGTTGCGCTCCCAGACGAGGAACGCCGCCAGCAGCACGGCCCCGCCGAGCAGGCAGCCGAGCACCGCGCCCGAGGTCCAGCCGCCGTCCGGGCCGTGGATGACGCCCCAGACCACCGCCAGCACGCCCGCCGACGACAGTGCCAGCCCGAGCGGGTCCAACTGCCGGTTGTTGCCGAATGATTCGCTCAGGACCCGCGCCGCGACCGGCAGCGCGAGGATGCCGAACGGAACGTTGATCCAGAAGATCCACTGCCAGCTGACGCCGTCGACGACGGCGCCGCCGACCACCGGGCCGACGGCGACGCCGAGCCCGGAGATGCCGCCCCAGATGCCGATCGCGGCATTGCGTTTGTCCTCGGATACCGCCGCCGACAACAGCGTCAGCGACAGCGGCATCACGGCGGCTCCCCCTAAGCCCTGCAGCGCCCTGGTCACGATGAGGATCCATGGTTCGGTGGCCAAGGCGCAGGTCGCGGACGCCGCGGTGAACACCGCGATGCCTGCCAGGAACATGCGCCGCCTGCCGAGCCGCTCGCCCAGGGCGGACGCGGTGAGCAGCATGGAGGCGAACGCCAGGATGTAGGCGTCGACGAACCACTGCAGGTCGGTCAGCGAGGCGCCGAGGTCCTTTCGGATGGCAGGCAGCGCGTTGGTCACCACGAGGTTGTCCAGCGTCACCATGAACATGGGGATCCCGACGGCGGCCAGCACGGCGGCCAGCGGCGGGTGGGCCGGGGGAGCGGCAGGCGCGGAATCCGCGGGCGGGGTGGTGTCGAGTGTGCTCACAGTGGATCCTTCGTGGTTGTCGTTAGTCATGCCCTGCGGGTCGCCGCAGCCACCCCTTGATCTGGTCGGCCGTGGCCTGCGCTGCCGCGCCTATGACCGAAAAGTGGTCGGCGTCGACGGTCACGGTGGGGCCCGCGTGCATCCACGGGGGAATCCGCTCGTCGGTGTTCAGATCCGGCAGCGGTGTCGCAGCTCGGACACAGAACGTCGGAGCGTCGATGGATGCCGGACTGCATTGATCGCAGATCTGCATGTACTTCGCCATGCTGATCAGGCCGTGATCGCCGATCTGAGTCATCTCGTTGCTGATGCCGAAGACCGCGTCGAGCGCGCTGACCAGCTGTCTGCGGCCCTGTTCCGGGTCGTCCGAGTTATACGGGTCGAGCAGAACGACACCGGTAGAGCTGTGGCCGCGCTGTTCGAGCCGATGTGCCAGCGTGTGCGCGATCACGCCGCCGATCGAATAGCCGACGAGCACGACGGGTTGCGGCAGCTCTGCGACCGAAGTCGCCAGATGATCCAGCAGCGTGTCCCAGGTGTCCGGCAGCGGCTCGCCGGGACGGACGCCGGGCAGGCGCAGCGCGGCAACTGTGTAGTCGCCACCGAGTTCGTTTGCGAGCCTGCTGAATTGGTGCGGGCCGGTGCCGACGACGAACGACGGGACACAGACCAGCGTGGGGCCCGCCGTGCCGCGGGCCAGCAAGACGAACCGCTGTGTCCCGGGGGGCTCCGCGCCCGTGGCGAAGGTCTCGGCAAGTTTGGCGCTCTCCATCAGCATCGGCATCGCCGAATCCAACTGGCCACGTCGGTGTGCGGCCACCACCAACTGCGTGAGCCCGCCCTTGGCGCCTGCGTCCGCAGGCCGCTCCGCGGTGACCGCGCGTGGGGTCTCGTCGTTCACGTTGGCGGTGAGCAGCGAGCGGACATGTTCGGCCACGGCAGCGGGGGTGGGATGGTCGAAGATCAGCGTCGAGCCCAGTTGCAGGCCAGTGGCTTTGCCGAGCCGGTTGCGGAACTCGACGCCGGTCAGCGAATCGAATCCCAGCTCGGCAAACGGTGCGGAGGGGTCGATCTGATCAGCGGACCCGTGGCCGAGACTCGCCGCGACGTGGTCGCTCACCGCCGCGAACACCAGCGCGGCGCGGTCCGCCTCAGGGACGCCCGCAAGTCGTTGGGGCAATGACCCCGCCGTCCGTGCGGCCCGGCGAATCCCGGGCTTGACCAGCGAGCTCAACACCGGGGGCACCGTCCCCGCCGCAGCCTGGGCGGCGAGGGACTGCATGTCGACCATGACGCCGGCCACCGCCGCGCTGCCCGCGTCGAGTGCGGAATCCAGCAGCGACATTCCGTAGCTGTCATCGAACGGGACGAGCCCCGTCCGGCGGATCCGAGCCAGGTCGGCCTCCGACAGCGTGGCGGTCATGCCGCTGGACGCACGCCACGGACCCCACGCGATCGACACGGCGGGCAGGCCCGCCCGCCGCCGGTGCCGGGCGAGCGCGTCCAGGAACGCGTTGCCTGCCGCGTAGTTGGCCTGGCCCGGACCACCGAACACCCCGGCAACGGAGGAGTACAGGACAAACATCGACAAGTCGAGATGCTTGGTTGCCTCATGCAGATTCCACGCCGCGTCGACCTTCGGGCGCAGCACAGTCGCGAACTGCTCCGGCGTCAAGTCCGCAAGCAGGCCGTCGGCCAACACGCCCGCGGTGTGCACGACGCCGGTCAGCGGGTGGTCGACGGGGATGGCGGCCAGCAGACGATCCAGTGCCGCCCGGTCCGCCACGTCGCACGCGGCCACCTCGACCTGCGTGCCCTGCGCCAGCAGCTCGGCTCGGAGCTCGGCCGCACCAGGCGCTGCGAGGCCGCGCCTGCTGGCCAGCACCAGCCGTCGCACCCCGTGCTCGGCCGCCAGATGTCTGGCCGTGACTGCCGCCAAGCCGCCGGTGCCGCCGGTGATCAACACTGTCCCCTCGGTCCGCAACGGTGCGGGCACGGTGAGCACGTTCTTGCCGATGTGCTTGGCTTGGCTCAGATAGCGCAACGCGGGCGCCACCTGCCGCACGTCCCATCCGGTCACCGGCGGCGCGGTCAACACCCCGGCTTCGAACAGCCCGAGCAGCACGTTCAGAATCTCGTGCATCCGGTCCTGGCTCACCTCATTCAGGTGGAAGCCTCGGTAGTGCACACCGGGATGCCGAGTCGCCACCTCGTCGGGGTCGCGGCGATCGGTCAGGCCCATCTCCAGGAAACGGCCGCCGCGGGGCAGCAACCGCAGTGATGCGTCCACGAACTCGCCTGCCAGTGAATCCAGCACGATGTCGACCCCGCGGCCCGCGGTGACCTGCAGGAACTTCGCCTCGAAATCCAGCGTGCGGGAGTCGCCGATCACCTCGTCGTGGAAACCCATGCCCCGCAACACGTCCCACTTCGGCTTGCTCGCGGTTGCCAGGGTGCGCAGACCGAGGTGGCGGGCCAACTGTGCCGCCGCCATGCCCACGCCGCCGGTCGCCGCGTGCAGCAGCAGCGTTTCCCCGGGACGGGCATCGGCCAGATCCACCAAACCGTAGTAGGCCGTCACATACACGACCGGAACCGCGGCTGCCTGGGCGAAGGTCCAGCCCGGAGGCATCAGCGCCACCGTCCTGGCGTTCGCTACCGTCGCCGACGCGACCTCCGACATGAACCCGAACACGTGATCGCCCACCGCGAAGTCGGTGACGTCCGGCGCGACTTCGACGACCACGCCCGCACCCTCGCCGCCGATGGCGGCGTCGGGATCCGGATACATTCCGAGACCGATCAGCGCGTCTCGGAAGTTCATACCGGCCGCCCGCAGTTCGACCCGGAGCTGACCGGGCTCCAAGGTGGGCGCGGGGCCGGGCGAGGGCTCCACGACGATGTTGTCGTCGGTCAGCGTCCCCTTGCCGACGAGGTCGACCGCCCACGCCGGTCCGGGCAGAGGCAAGCCCGAGCCCTCTTCCGCACCGCTGATTCCGCGCACCAACCGCGGCACGTACAGCACACCTTCGCGCACAGCCAGTGCGGGTTCGCCTGCGCTGCCGAGGGCCGCGACCACCGCGTCGCGATAGTCGGACCGACTGTCCACGTCCACGGCCACGATCCGGCCGGGATTCTCGCTCCCGGCGCTGCGCACCAGGCCCCACACCGCCGCGGCGGCCAGGTCCACGGCGTCGCCCGCCGTGGCGGCGACGGCCTGCCTGGTCACCACTGCGACTCGGTCGTGGGCGGCCAGGACCTCGCGCAGCTGTTCCGCCGCGCCCATGACGCGAGCTCGGACGCCGTCGGCGAGGGCCCCGTCGGCGAGGGCCCCGTCGAACCGCAATACCGCTGTTTCGGCGGAGTTGACCACGACGGCTTCCAGGCCGGATGAAACATCCCAAATGCCTTGCGATACAGCTGTATTCGTAGCACTCTTCCAGTGCAGTCGATGCAGGGCGGCCGCGCCTGCGGCGCCGGAGGCGCGCACCGCGGACGCCGCCAGCGGGCGCAACGTCACCGCGGCCACGTCCGCCACCGCCTCGCCGTGCGAATCGGTCAGCGTCAGTCCGACTTGCAGCGAAGCCTGCCCGGCCTCAGCGCTGAGCCGAACCCGCACCGACGTGGCCCCGCCCGCGGACACTGTGACGCCGTCCCAGGAATAGGGCACGACGACCTCGCCGGGGCCGGGCTCGGCCAGGCCGCCCACCGAGATCGCGTGCAGTGCGGCGTCCAGCAGCGCCGGGTGCACGCCGAACCCGTCGGCAGGCACGTCGTCGGGCAATGCCACCTCGGCGTAGACCTCGTCGTCGAGCCGCCACAGCGCTGTCAGCCCCTGGAACGTCGGGCCGTACTCGTAACCTCGGTCCGCGAGGCCTTCGTACACGCCGTCGAGAGGTACCGATACCGCACCGGCAGGAGGCCAACTCGCCTGTTCCCGGGTGTTCTCCGGATTCTCCGCCGGTGTGTTCGCCGTGACCGTGCCCGCCGCGTGCCGGACCCACTCGCCCCGGCCTGGTTCGCCGAGCGCCGGATCGTGTCCCGCGCGAGGTCGCGAGTGCACCGTCACCGCACGCGCGCCGGTCTCGTCGGCACTCGCGACCAACACCCGCACCTCGACCTCGCCTGTCGCGGGAATCACCATCGGGGCTTGCACGACCAACTCGGCCAGTCGCGGGCAGTCCACCAGCCTGCCCGCATATGACGTGAGCTCGACGAACGCTGTGCCCGGCAGCAGCGCCGTGCCGCCGATGGCATGATCGACCAGCCACGGGTGTTCGCGCAGCGACAACAATCCCGACAGGTGGACTCCCGCGGAGTCGGGCATCCACACCGCCGCGCTCAACATCGGGTGCCGCACGCCGTCCAAACCCGAACCCCGCAGGCCGCCTACCCGGTCGGTGCCTGCCAGCCAATACCACTCGCGCTGAAAGGCATACGTCGGCAACTCGGTTCGTCCGAGTCCTTGACCGGCATACAGCGGTTCCCACGTCACCGCGATTCCGTCGACAAACAGTGCTCCCAAACCGGTGACGAACTGGCGCACCTCGTCGGCCTGCCGCCGCGACAACGCCACTGCGACAGCCTGCTGCCCGGCCAGGCATTCGTTGGCCATCGCGGTCAGCACCGCGTCCGGGCCGACTTCGACGAATCTGCGGACGCCCCGCTCGGCCAGCGTGTCCACGCCGGGGGCGAAACGCACGGCCGACCTCAGCTGCTCCACCCAGTAGCCGGGGTCGAGCGCCTGCGCGCCCAGCTCCGCACCGGACACGTTCGACACGATCGGCAGCGTCGGCTTCTGGTACGTCAAACCGGCTGCCACCGAACGGAATTCGTCCAGAATTGGCTCCATCAACACTGAGTGGAACGCATGCGACACCCGCAGGCGGCTCGTCTTGTTGCCCGCGCCGGACAGTCGCCCGGCGATCTCCCCGATCGCGTATTCGTCGCCGGAGAACACCACTGAGGCAGGGCCGTTGACGGCGGCCACCGACACGCTGCCCGCGTATTCGGCGGCCACCTCGGTTGCCTGCGGTTCCGCCATGGCGGCGGCCAGCATCGCGCCGCCTGGCGGCAGTGATCCCATCAGGCGGCCACGGGCGGCTACCAGGGCACACGCATCGCGCAGCGACCACACGCCCGCGACATGTGCGGCCACGATCTCCCCGATCGAGTGCCCGAGCAGTACGTCCGGCCGCACCCCGAACGATTCGAGCAGTCGGAACAGCGCCACTTCGTACGCGAACAAAGCAGGTTGGGTCCACTCAGTCCGGTGCAGCGCCGCATCGCTGTGGTCAGGCGGCGATGCGTCTTGCACCTGCGGTGTCAGGTGAACCGTGTTCGCCGGCCGTGCGGCCGCGCCGCTGAACATCACTTCGCGCAGCGAACCGCCGAGCAGCCGGTCGAACTCCGCGCAGACCCCGTCCAGCGCCGTGGCGAAGGCGGGGAACTCCGCGTAGAGCCCCGCGCCCATGCCGACCCGTTGCCCGCCTTGGCCGGTGAACAGGAACGCGGTCTTGCCCGCGGCAGGTTTGCCGTGCATGGCCTGTGGCGCACCGTCGCTCAGCGCGGCCAGACCTTGCAGCAGTTCGGACCGGTCCTGCCCGACCACGACCCCGCGCCAGTCCAGCGTCGACCGCGCGGTCACCAGCGACCGCGCCACCCCCGACAGGTCGGCTTCGGGCCGGTCGGCCAGCCACTGCCGCAGCCGGTCCGCTTGCCCCCGCAGCCCGTCGGCCGACCGGCCGGACAGCACCAGCGCCAGCGCCCCCGGCCCGCCGGTCGGTCGCGCCGCAGGTCCCGCGTCCGGCTCCGCGGGAGGTTCCTCCAGGATCACGTGCGCATTGGTGCCGCTGATCCCGAACGATGAGATTCCGGCCCGGCGGGGCCTGCCGTCGGGCCGCCACGGTTGTGCCTCGGTCAGCAGGTTCACCTCGCCCGCAGACCAGTCCACGTGCGGCGTGGGTTCGTCCACATGCAGGGTTCTCGGCAACTGCTGATGCCGCAGCGCCATGATCATTTTGATGATGCCGCCCACCCCGGCCGCGGCCTGGGTGTGGCCGAGATTCGACTTCAGCGAGCCGAGCCACAGCGGCCGATCCGCAGGCCGGTCCTGTCCGTAGGCCGCCAGCAACGCCTGCGCCTCGACAGGGTCGCCGAGGGTGGTGCCAGTGCCGTGGGCCTCGACGACGTCCACGTCGGTCGGCTTCAGTCCGGCCTGCGCCAGCGCCTGTTGGATCACCCGCTGCTGCGACGGGCCGTTCGGGGCGGTCAGGCCGTTGCTCGCGCCGTCCTGATTCACCGCGGACCCCGCGACGATGGCGAGCACCTGCCTGCCGTTGCGCCGTGCGTCGGAAAGCCGCTCGAGGAGCAGCAGTCCCGCGCCCTCGGACCAGATGGTCCCGTCGGCGGCGGCGGCGAACGGCTTGCACCGCCCGTCTCGCGCCAGCCCGCGCTGGCGGCTGAACTCCACGAACTGACGTGGGCTCGCCATCACCGTGACACCGCCGACCAATGCGAGGTCGCATTCGCCCGCACGCAGGGCGTGGACCCCGAAATGCAGACCCACCAGGGATGACGAGCAAGCGGTGTCGATCGTCACCGCAGGCCCTTCCAGTCCGAACTGGTAGGCCAGCCTGCCCGAGACCACGCTGCCCGCGGTGCCGGTGGCGAGGTTGCCCTCGGTGCCTGCCTTCAGCAGGTCCGCGCTTTCCCCATAGCCGTTGCCCATGAAGCCGGCGAACACTCCGGTGCGGCTGCCGGACAGTGTCTCGGCCTTGATCCCGGCGTTCTCGAACAGTTCCCATGCGACCTCGAGCAGCACGCGCTGCTGCGGGTCCATGGCGTGCGCCTCACGCGGACCGATGCGGAAGAAGCCGGGGTCGAAGCCGGGTGCGTCGGCGATGAATCCCCCTTGGCGCACATAGGATTTCCCGACCGCGCTCGGGTCGGGGTCGAAGAGGTCGGTCAGGTCCCAGCACCTGTTCGTCGGGAAGTCCGAGATCGCGTCACCGCCCTCGGACACCAGCTGCCACAAGTCGTCGGCGGAGTACACGTCGCCCGGATAGCGGCAACTCATCGCCACGATCGCGATCGGGTCGGCTGCCGTCGACCGGGCCGCGGTGAGCAGCTCGTTCTGTGCGCGCAGCTCACTGACGTTCGCCATGGCCGCCCGTAGCGCGCCGACCACCTCGTCATAAGAAATCGCCATGTTCTTCTTCTTCGTTCAGAGGGTCTCGGTGATGTCCCGGGTAGCGAGGCGCACCAGGCTTTCCACGTCCATGGTGGCCAGGTCGGCAGCGTCGACCGGGCCGCCGCTCGCGGCCCGGTCCGCTCCGTCGCGCAGGTCGAGCAGCATGTCGACCACGCCGGCGCGCCGCAGCCGGGCAATGGGAATTTCGGTCAGGAGTCTGCGAATCTCGGCGTCGTCCTGGTCGCGTGGGTCGGACGGCTGGTCGGCGAGGCCGAGCATGTCTTCGACGTGCCGGATGATCGCGTCCACCGTGGGGTGGTCGAACACCAGAGTCGTGGACAGGCGCAGTCCGGTGGCCGCGTTGAGGCGGTTGCGCAGTTCGACGGCGCTGAGCGAGTCGAATCCCAGGTCGCGCAGTGGAGTTGTCGCGGGCAGCGTTGTGCCGCGCACCCGCCCGAGCGACTCGGAGAGGGAGTCGTTGACGAGATCGCGCACCGCCGCGCGCGCCTCGGCGGCAGGCAGTGCCGACAGCTGCCGGGCGGGAGCGTCCGCGGCCGCAGGCCGGAGCGCGGCTCGGCGGCGAGGTCGCGCGACAGTCAGCTGGTCGCGCAGGACGACCGGGATTGTCGTGGCGTCCGTGTGCTGCACGCTGAAGTCCATGTCCATGAGCGTCACTGTCGCCATGTCCAGTTCCCGAGCGGTGTCGAGCAGGAGCATCCCGTCCGCGGCGGACAGCGGGCGCATACCTCTGTTGATGAATTTGTCGGTGTCGGACTGTCGCATGGTGCCCGAGATGTTGCTGTCTGCTTCGTCCCACAGCCCCCATGCCATGGATACGCCGGCCAGCCCGAGCGCACGGCGGTGCGCAATCACTGCGTCCAGAAACACGTTGGCGGCGGAGTAGTTCGCCTGTCCTGCCTAGCCGATGGAGCCGGCCACCGAGGAATACATGACGAAATCGGTCAGCTCCATGCCCTGGGTTTGTGTGTGCAGGTTCCAGGCGCCGTCGACCTTGGGCCGCAGCACCGGGTCGAGTCGGTCCGGGGTCAGCGACGCGAATATGCCGTCGGACAGCACACCCGCCAGATGGAACACTCCGGTCAGCGGGCGTTCCCGCGGGATGCGGCCGATCACCGCCGCCAACGCCGCCGCGTCGGCGACGTCGCAGCGCTCCCACGTGACGTGGGCGCCCAGTTGTTCCAACTCCTCGATCAGGTCGTTGCGAGGCGTGCTTCGGGCAACCAGGACCAGCCTCCGGACGCCGTGGTCCGCGACCAGATGACGAGCCAGCATGGCGGCCAGCCCGCCCGACGCGCCGGTGACCAGGACGGTGCCGTCGCCGGACATCGGTCGACCGGGTGCTGAATCACTATGTGGGGCAGCAGATTCCATTGGCGCCAAGCGAGGAACGCGGACGGTGCCCGACCGAATGAGCGTCTGCGGTTCGGTTCCGCTCGGCACGGTCGACAGGGCGCGCAGGCTGGCGGGGGCGTCATCGGCGTCGACGAGCCAGATGCGGCCGGGATTCTCCGATTGGGCCGACCGCAGCAAGCCCCATATCGGCGCCGACACAATGTCCGTCGCATCGTCGCCCACCGCCGCGGAGGTCAGAACGACGAGTTTCGAGGTGGCGAACCGGTCGTCGGCCAGCCAAGCCTGCACCACGGTCGTGACCGAGTACAGCGCTTGGCGAACTGCCGCAGGGATATCGAGTGTGCGTGCGTCGCTGGGATACACGGCCACCAGAACCACCACCGACGGCGCCGCCCCGGCCGCCCCGACCAGTGTGTCCAGGCCGGCCCAATCGTCGACTTCGTCGACGGACACGCCCGCCGCCCGCAGCGCCGTCGTAGCCCCCAGGCCTGCGCCGACCACCGTCCACGTGCCCGGTTCTGCTACTGGGGGCATCTCGGCGTGCCGCCACACCAGGTCGAATGGACGAGGTGAATGGGCCGCCGGGCCGATATCGGCCGCCGGTCGCACGGCGAGCGACCGAATCGCAGCCACTGCCGTGCCGAGTTGGTCGGTGAGTTGAATTGCCAGCTGGTTCGCGGCGGTGGACGTCATTCGGACCCGAAGATGCGTCGCTCCGACGACCTGGACCGACACGCCGGACCACGAGAACGGCAATGTCACGTCGTGACGTGCCTCTTCGTCGTTTGCCAGCAGCATCGGATGCAGGGCTGCATCGAGCAAGGCCGGATGTACGCCGAACCGCGCGGCATCCGCGCGGTGCTCGTCCGGAAGGGCGACCTCGGCGAAGATCTCCGAACCGCGGCGCCACAGCGCGCGAACACCCTGGAATGCCGGGCCGTAGGCGTATCCGCGTCGGGCGAGCTTCTCGTAACCGAAGTCCAGGTCGACGACCTCCGCGCCGGGCGGAGGCCAGGCGGACTGTGCGGAATCGCCTGCTGTTTCGTCGTCTTCGGAGAGGAAACCCTGGGCATGGCACACCCATTCGCGGCGCACGTCCTCAGCCGAGGCGCTGGAATAGACGGCGACTTGTCTTCTGCCGTCCGGGCTTTCCGGCTCCACAATCACCTGGACGGCAATCGCGCCGACCTCGGGAAGAGCCAGCGGCGCCTGCAGGATCAGCTCGTCGAGCGCGCGGTGCCCGACCAGGTCGCCCGCTTGCATCGCCAACTCGACGAAAGCGGTGCCCGGCAGCAGGACCGTTCCCAGCACCTGATGGTCGGCCAGCCAGGGATGTTCGGACAGCGACAGTGTGTTGGTGCAGACCACGCTGCCGTTCGGCATGGCGATCGCGGCCCCGAGCAGGGGATGGTCGACCGCCGCGACGCCCGCCGCCGCGAGGGCTCGGCCCCCCGGTCGTTCCGCCGCTTCGAGCCAGTAGCGCTCGCGCTGAAAGGCATAGGTGGGCAGCGCGACATGGCGACCGGTTGCGAACACGGCCGCCCAGTCCACCGCGATGCCGCCGGCGTACAGCTCGCCCAGGCCCGCCAGCGCGGTGATCGCTTCCGGCCGCCCGGTGCGGGGTCCCGCGGACACCGCCACCGCGCCGCTGTCGGCGGGCAGGCAATCTGCGGTCATCGCCGCCAGCACGCCGCCCGGGCCCAACTCCACGAACGTGGCGACCCCCAGCGCGGTCAACGCGGCTACGCCGTCGCTGTACTTCACTGTGGCGCGCACCTGCGCCGCCCAGTATTCCGGCGAAGTCAAGTCCGCGTCGGTCGCGAGCAGGCCGGTGACATTCGACACGACCGGCACGGTTGGGGGCCGATAGGTCAGTGTGGCTGCGACAGCGCGCAACTCGTCGAGGATCGGATCCATGTGTGCCGAGTGGAACGCATGCGACACCCGCAGTTCGGTCGTCTTGCGGCCCGCTGCCGCACATCGGTCAGCCACTTCGCGAACCGCCGGTGCGTCGCCGGAAATGACCACCGCCGCAGGCCCGTTCACTGCCGCGACGGTGACCCGACCGGCGGTCTCCGCCACTTCGGCAATGGTCGCCTGCACCTCCTGCGCACCGGCAGCGATAGCGATCATCGCTCCCCGGTCGGGCACCGACTGCATCAATCGAGCTCGCGCGGCCACCAGCACGCACGCGTCCCGCAACGACAGCACGCCCGCGGCGTGTGCCGCAGCGAGTTCGCCCAGCGAATGCCCGATCAGGTAGTCGGGCCGCACGCCCCACGAACTCAGCAGTCGGAACATCGCGGTTTCCAGCGCGAACAACGCCGGCTGCGCGCGGCCGGTCGACTCGAGTTCGCCGGTGTCGGCCATGAGCACGTCGAGCAGCGGCCGGTCCCACCCCGACACGGCGTCGAAACCAGCGCAGACTTCGTCCAGCGCCGCGGTGAAAACCGGAAAGCCCGCGTACAGCTCACGGCCCATACCCGGATACTGGCTGCCCTGACCGGTGAACAGGAACGCCGCCTTCGCCCCGGCCGGGGCGTGGCGCACCGCGCCCCGGCCGAGTGCCAGCGCGTCCAGACTTGCGGCCAGCTCCTCCCGAGACCCGCCCGCAGCGGCCGCCCGATACTCGTGGTGCGCACGGCCGCGTGCCAGCGTGTAGCCCACGTCCATCGGCGACAACTCCGGATTGTCGGCCAAGTGGGCGGACAGCCGCGCGGCCTGGTCGCGCGCGGCGGCTTCCGTTTTCCCGGACAGCACCAACAGGCTCGCGGCTGTTGCGGGCCGCAGGCCCGGTGCGGGTGGCGCGGGGGCCTCTTCGAGGATGAGATGGGCATTGGTGCCGCTGATGCCGAATGAGGAGACGCCTGCGCGTCTGGCGCTGCCGTCGGTGGGCTGCCAGGGTTGTGCTTCGGTCAACAGCGCTACCGCCCCGCTCGACCAATCGACGTGCGGTGACGGTGTATCCACATGCAGTGTCACGGGCAATTGCCGGTGCCGCAGCGCCATCACCATCTTGATGACCCCGGCCACTCCAGCCGCGGCCTGGGTGTGCCCGATGTTCGATTTCAGCGAGCCCAACCACAGCGGTGTGCCGTGGCCGCCGCGGTCCTGCCCGTAGGTCGCCAGCAATGCCTGTGCCTCGATTGGGTCGCCCAGAGTGGTGCCGGTGCCGTGCGCTTCCACCGCGTCCACGTCCGCTGGGCCGAGGCCTGCGTCGGCCAGCGCCTGCCGAATGACCCGCTGCTGCGACGGGCCGTTCGGAGCTGATAATTGGCTGCTGGTGCCGTCTTGATTCACCGCGGACCCGCGCAGCACCGCAAGCACCGGCCAGTCGCGGCGTTGCGCCTCGGACAGTCGTGCGAGCAACAGCAGGCCCGCTCCCTCGCTCCAGCCCGCTCCGTCCGCCGCGGCGGCGAAGGATTTGCACCGCCCGTCCGCCGCCATCCCGCGCTGGCGGCTGAATTCGACGAACAGATCAGGGGTCGCCATCACGGCGACGCCGCCCGCCAGCGCAAGGTCACATTCGCGGTTGCGCAGCGCCCGGGTAGCGAGATGGATCGCGACACTCGACGACGAGCACGCGGTGTCCACGCTTACCGCGGGGCCGGTGAAATCGAACGTGTACGAAATACGTCCTGCTGCGACGCTGCCCGCGCTGCCGATGTTGAGATATCCCTCGAACTCGGCGGGGACGTTCCCGTGCAGCCTGCTGCCGTAGTCGGTGTACATCACGCCGGTGAAGACTCCGGTGTTGCTGCCGCGCAGAGTTTTCGGGTCGATGCCTGCGTTCTCGAGCGCTTCCCACGCGATTTCCAGCAGCAGTCGCTGTTGTACGTCCACCGATTTGGCTTCGCGGGGACTCATCCCGAAGAAGTCGGCATCGAATCCCGCCGCGTCATACAGAAACCCGCCCTCTCTGGTGTAACTCTTGCCGGTTGCGTCCGGGTCCGGGTCGTACAGCTGCGCCACGTCCCAACCCCGGTCTGCCGGGAAGTCGGAGATCGCGTCCGATCCCGCGGCCACCAGGTCCCAGAGTTCCTCGGCCGAGGTGACGCCGCCGGGGTAGCGGCATCCGA
>JABFVX010000299.1 GCA_013362555.1 Mycobacteriaceae bacterium | reverse complement strand
GATTCGCCCCACACACCGCGGGTCGTTCCGGAGATAATAGGGCCGTGGTTTTCAAGAAACTGATGCAAGCGATGGGCGTAGGCGGTCCCTCGGTCGAGACGGTGCTGCGCAGTCCGCACACGACGCCGGGCGGGGTCGTCTCTGGTGAGGTGAATCTCATTGGTGGAGAACACGATTCGGAGATCCACGGGTTGAATCTCGCGTTGCGCACCAGGGTGGAGGTCGAGTCCGGCGACAGCGAGTTCCACCGGGACGTGGAGTTCGCCAAAGTTCGTGTCGCAGGCGGGTTCACGCTGAAGGCGGGCGCGAAACACGCGAGCCCGTTCCAATTGCAGGTCCCGTGGCAGACGCCGCTGACCCACGTCTTCGGGCAGCCGCTGCGCGGCACCACCGTCGGGGTCGCGACCGAACTCGAGGTGGCCCGGGCCGTCGACGCAACGGACCTGGACCCGGTCGCGGTGCACCCGCTGCCCGCCCAGGAGCGGATCTTGACCGCATTCGCCAACCTCGGCTTCGGCTTCCGCAACGCCGACTGCGAACAGGGCCGCATCCACGGCGTGCACCAAGAGGTGCCGTTCTATCAGGAGATCGAGTTCTACCCGCCGCCGCAGTACCGCGGCATCAACCAACTGGAGGTGACGTTCGTGGCCTATCCGCAGTCGATGGAGGTGGTGCTCGAACTCGACAAGCGCGGCGGCCTCTTCACCGAGGGCCACGACTCCTTCTCCCGCTTCAGCGTGGACTACGCCCATATCGCGGTCACCGACTGGGAAAACCACCTCGGCGGCATCATCGACCAGGCGGCGCACCGCAGGGGCTTCTTCTGACCGTTTGACTCTCCCTCGGAGGGAGGGCCGACCATCGGGTCATGACTTCAGTGACCAAGACTTTCGTGCTGGACGCGCCCCTCGACACGGTGTGGGCGGCGCTGCGGGAATTCGGCGACGTGCACCGCCGCCTGGTGCCGGGCTTCGTGACCCACTGCCTGCTCGAGGACGACCGCACTCGGGTCGTCACCTTCTTCAGCGGCCTGATGGCGAAGGAGGTCCTCGTCTCGCTGGATGACGAGGCGCGCCGGATCGTGTACGCCGTCACCGAGTCCCCGCTGGGATTCACCCACCACAACGCAGCGGCCCAGATCCACCCGGAAGGCGACGACCGCACCCGCTTCGTCTGGACCACCGACGTCCTCCCCGACGAGGAAGGCCCCCGCATCTCCTGGCTGATGGACAAAGGCGTCGAGGCAATGCACCAGGCCTTCACCCCCGCCCCGGCCCCCTGACAGACGCACCGCTTCTTGCCGGACGCACCGGAAATGGCCGCCTATTCCCGGTGCGTCCGGCAAGAAAGGGTGCGTCTGTGTCAACAGCGAGCGGCATGACAAGATCGGGGCGTGCAGCCACAGTCCCGTGCCCGCGTCCTGTCCGGTATCCAGCCCACCAGTGATTCGTTTCACCTGGGCAATCTGCTGGGTGCGGTGCAGAACTGGGCGCCGCTGCAGGACGACTACGACGCGTACTACTTCATTCCGGACCTGCATGCGATCACCGTCGCGCACGAGCCCAAGCAGTTGCGCTTGCGCACGCTGACGGCGGCCGCCCAACTACTGGCGCTCGGCGTGGATCCGCAGCGGTCGACGCTGTTCGTCCAGAGCCAGGTTCCCGAGCACGCTCAGCTGGCGTGGGTGCTGACCTGCCTCACCGGGTTCGGCGAGGCCAGCCGGATGACGCAGTTCAAGGACAAGTCCGCCAAGCAGGGCGCCGAAGGCACCACGGCAGGGCTGTTCACCTACCCCATGTTGATGGCCGCCGACATCCTGCTCTACCGCCCGAAACTGGTGCCCGTCGGCGAGGATCAGCGCCAGCACCTCGAGCTCACCCGCGACCTGGCGCAGCGCTTCAACACCCGATTCGGCAAGACGTTCGTGATCCCCGAGGGCATGATCCCGAAGGAGACCGCCAAGATCTACGACCTGCAGGACCCGACCGCGAAGATGAGCAAATCGGCCGCCAGCGACGCGGGACTGGTCAACATCCTCGACGACCCGAAGGTCTCGGCGAAGAAGATCCGCTCCGCGGTCACCGACACCGAGCGCGAGATCCGCTACGACCCGGCCGCCAAGCCCGGCGTCAGCAACCTGCTGGTGATTCTGTCGGCGCTGACCGAACGCCCGATTCCCGAGCTGGAGAGCGGGTACGCGGGCCACGGCTACGGAGACCTGAAAGCCGACGTCGCCGACGCGCTGACCGCCTACGTCGCTCCGATCCGGGCGAGCGTGCAGAATTACCTTGCCGACCGGGCTGAGCTGGAGCGGATCCTGGCGGACGGGGCCGACCGGGCGCGTGCGGTCGCCTCGGCAACCCTGGCGCAGGTCTACGACAAGGTGGGGTTCCTCGCGCCCAAGGGGTAACCCCGGAAGGGGAGGTGCGTCATCGTCGATGTGGGGCGGTGGTACTCCGCCGCGGAGCGGCGGGTGTCCGCGCAGGTGCAGGCCCGGCCATGGCTGGACCACCTCGCCCGCGCCATCGGACGCTACAACCGGCAGCGCGGCGACTACTACGCCGCGGGCATCACCTACTTCACCGTGCTGTCGATGGTGCCGCTGCTCATGCTGGCGTTCTCGGTGGCCGGGTATGTGCTGGCCCGCCACCCGGAAACGCTCACCAACGCCCACGACTGGGTCGTCGAACACGTCAAGGGCTCGCTCGGCGCGCAGCTCGGCGACATGATCAACAAGGCCGTCGACTCGCGCACCGGCGTCGGGCTGTTCGGCCTGGCGTTCGCGGTATACGCGGGCCTGGGCTGGATGAGCAACCTGCGGGCCGCGCTGACTGAGCAGTGGGAGCAGAAGCGTCACGAACGACCCTGGTGGCGCACCAAGCTCTCTGATCTCGAGGCGCTGCTGGGCTTGATCGCACTGCTCATCGCCTCGCTCGGGCTCACCGCTGTCAGCACCCGGGACATGGGCATGCGGGTGCTGCGCGGCATCGACCTCGACACCGCCTCCTGGGCGCCGCTGGCGCTCAAACTGATCTCGATCGCGGCAGCCCTGCTGATTTCATGGCTGCTGTTCACCTGGGTCATCGCCCGGCTGCCGCGCGAGCCGCTGACGATCGTCAGCACCTTCCGAGCCGGTCTGCTGGCGGCAGTGGTGTTCGAGGTGTTCAAACAGGTGGCGTCGATCTATCTGGCCGCCACCCTGCGCCATCCGACCGGCGTCGTGTTCGGCCCCGTCATCGGCCTGATGGTGTTCGCCTACTTCACGTACCGCATCATCCTGTTCGCCACCGCCTGGGCCGCGACGGCCGCCGAGAACATGGCGCTCGCCGCGGCCGACCCCGCCCCCGGCGTCCCGGCCCCGGCCGTGATCGTCCCGCGCGTGTACATTCACGCCCCCACCGCCGCCCAAGCGGGCCGACTCGTCGGCGCGGGCGCCGTCCTGGCAGCCCTTGCCATCCGACTACTCCGCCGCCCGCGCTCCCGCTCCCGCGACTAGTACGACCGATCCTCTCCAGAACGACCCATGTCGTGCTGTATTGAAGGGCGCTGCTCGCGAGGCCCTGCGGTGTTACGCAGGCTGCCTCCTCGGACCGCCGTCTCACAGCGCCAGACGCAACTCGTGGGTCATTCTGGAAGTTGTCTCGAGGCCGGCTAGTCCGAGCTGCCGCTGCCGGTTTGGATCACCGCACTACCGGTGCCGGTGAGGCGAGCCAGGAACGTGGCGAGCGCCGAGGCGCTGCCGGTTCCCGCGCTGCCTGCGTTGGGCGGGAGCGGTTCGGCCGCCGCGGCTGCGCAAGGCAGCAAAGCGAGCGTTGCCACAGTCGCCGCGGCCGCCGCGATGCGGAGGCGGGGTGCTCGAGCCATGGGGCGGTACCTCTTTCACAGCACGTCCAGTCCCGACCGCGTTCCAGGTTAGGCCAGTTGAGCCAGAGTCGCTCAGCCGTTGCGGCACTTGCCGTCCGCCCTGTTGCGCCGAACCTGGAAGGCTAGTGCCGCCGAGGTCGCCGCCGGAGCAGGCCCGCGGCCAACAGCAGTCCGAGAATCACCGCGCCGCCGCCGATCACGAGGGCAGTGGCGATCTTCTGGTCGCTGTCGGGGGAGCGGTGCGCGGAGTCGGCGGGCGGGGTTGCCAGGCCCACCGAATCGCCTGGCGAGCTCGGCTGGGACGGCTCGCGGTGCGGGGCGACCAACTCGCCCACCGGCGGGATGCCCGTGCGCCGCACGGCGAAACCGTAGTCCAGGAGCCGGGCGGCCTGCTCCCACGGCCGGATCGGCAGCACGTCGGCATGCAGCAGCGTGATCGCCAAGCGGTATCCGTCGCGGGCCGCACCGGCCACGAAGGTCTGCCGGGCATCGTCGGTGTATCCGGTCTTGCCGCCGAGCGCGCCGGGGTAGTTCGCCAGGAGGCGGTTGTCGTTGTAGATGGGGAACCCGGGATGGTCCTTGTCGTCGGGGATCTGCGGATTCGCCGGGTAGCCCGGGAAATCCGCGTGCTCGGTGTGAATGAGCTCGGCGAAAAGCGGGATGGTCAGAGCTTCGCGGAAGATCAGCGACAGGTCGTAGGCCGAGGTGCTCATGCCCGGTCCGTCCAGGCCGGACGGGCTGGCCGCGCGGGTGTCCAGCGCGCCGAGCGCCTTCGCCGTCTCGTTCATCTTCGCCACCGCCGCGTCCATGCCGCCGAGTTGCATCGCGATGGCGTGTGCCGCGTCGTTGCCTGAGCACATCACGAGGGCCTGCATCAGCTGCCGGTTGGAATAGCGGCCGCCGGGCCCGATGCCGACCCGGGTGCCGTCCGCGTCGGCGTCGCCTCTGGTGCCGATCACTATGTGGTCCAGGTCGAGAGTGCGCAGCGCGACGATGGCGAGCAGCACCTTGATGGTGCTGGCCGGCCGGTACCGCCCGTGCGGGTCCTTGGCGGCCACCACTGTTCCGGTGTCGACGTCGGAAAGCACCCATGCCTGCGCCGAGATGTCGGCGGGCAGCGGCGGCGCGGCTGCTGCGGTGATCACCCCGCACCTTCCGAGCGCGTTTCCGCCCACGGGGACCGCGGGCACCGGCAGCGGCGTCGGCGGCGGCATTCCCGGCAACGGCGCCTCCGAGGCGTCGATGGCGGGTGCGGGAGCCAGCCGGTTCGGGCAGGCGTCGGTGTTGGGCGTGCTGAACGGCGGCGCCGACGGCTGGGCCCACGCTGCCCCGCCGCCCACCGCGACCACGGCGGCGCTCGCCGCGAAGGCCCTGATCAGGCGTCGTCTTTTCATCATGAGCAGCGTAAAGCACGCCGGCGCCGAACCGGCGGTACGCAACTTCGCGGGTCATTCTGGACTAAGCAACCAAATGGCAGTTACTATCAAAATCGATTAGCTCTTATTTGAGAGGAAGTGTCATGGAAGTGACGGATACGCGGCGCTGGCTGGCGCTGGGCGCTATGGCCATGGCCATGCTGACCATCGGGCTGGATGTCACGGTGCTCACCATCGCGCTGCCGACCCTGGCGGTGGACCTGAACGCGGGCACCAGTGCGCTGCAGTGGTTCAGCACTGCCTACACGCTGGTGCTGGCGGCCGCGATGCTGCCCGCGGGTGCGCTGGGCGACCGGTACGGCCGCAAGAAGGTCTTGATGTCGGCCATGGTGCTGTTCGGCATCGCTTCGGCGGCAAGCGCGTTCGCGGCCACCGCGGGACAGTTGATCGCCGCGCGGGCGCTGCTCGGGCTCGCGGCCGCGGCGATGATGCCGCTGTCGATGGCAATGCTGCCGGTGCTGTTTCCCGACGCCGATGCGCGCAACAAGGCCATGGCGATCTGGGTGACCGCCAACGGAATCGGCATGCCGCTGGGTCCGCTGCTCGGCGGCTGGCTGCTGCGCAATTTCTGGTGGGGGTCGGTGTTCTTGATCAATATCCCCGTGGTCGCGCTCGGGTTCGCTGCCGTCGCCTTCCTGGTGCCGGAAACCCGCAGCGCCCAGCGCAATCCGATAGACCTGCCCGGCGTGGCGCTGTCAGGGGCCGGGATGCTCGGCTTGACATACGGATTCATCCGGGCGGGCGAGCAGAGCTGGACCGACGCGGTGGCCTGGATCTCCGTCGCCGCGGGTGTTGCGCTGCTGGCGGCATTCCTGGCCTGGCAGCGCAGGGCCGCACACCCGCTGATCGACACGGGACTGTTCGCCGATCGCGCATTCCGTTGGGGCACGGTGTATTCGACGCTGATCATGTTCGCGATGTTCGGCATGTTCTTTACCGTTCCGCAGTATTTCCAGGCGATCCTGGGAGTCGACGCGCTCGGCAGCGGGCTGCGGCTGCTGCCGCTGATCGCCGGGCTTACCGTCGGCGCGAAACTGGGGGAGCGCATTACCGCGAAGGCAGGCGTGCGGGTGACGCTGCTGGCCGGGTTCGCGGTCATGGCCGCGGGCCTCGGCCTCGGTGCGCTGACCGACGTCGACAGCGGCTACGGATTTACCGCGGTCTGGATCGTCGTCACTGGACTCGGGATGGGCTTCGCGATGCCCGCGGCCATGGGCCTGGCGCTGGGCGCCATCACCGCCGAGCGGGCCGGGTCGGCGTCGGCGTTGTTGCAGGCGCTGCGGCAGGCGGGCGGCACCGTCGGCGTCGCGGTGCTGGGGACGGTCTTGGCCACGCAGTACCGCAGCGAACTCGGGCCGCTGGACCGGGCGCCGATCTCGGACGGAGTCAACGCGGGCGTCGCGGTGGCGCACCGGCTCGGCGACTCCGCGGTTCTGGCCCAGGTGCAGACGGCCTTCGTCGGCGGCATGGGCCTCATGCTGTGGGTGTGCGCAGGCATCTGTGTCGTGTCGCTGGCGGTGGTGGCCGCCACCACGCGGGCCGCCGACACTCCGGTCCGGAGCCTCGACAAGGCAGAATCGGTCCATGCAGGCCCATGAGTCCGCGCCCCCCGGGCTGCGGGAGCGGAAGAAGGAGCGCACTCGCCGAACAATCCGTTCCGAGGCGTTTCGGCTGTTCAAGGAGCAGGGCTACGCCGAAACGACCGTCGAGCAGATCGCGGCGGCGGCGGAGGTTTCGCCGAGCACCTTCTTCCGCTACTTCCCGTCCAAGGAGCAGCTCGTCATTGCCGACGACCTCGACGCGCCGATGCTGGAGGCACTGCAGCGCCAGCCGATGGAGCTGCCTCTGCTGGAGGCGCTGCGACGGGCCTCCGACGAAGTGTTCACGCACCTGCCCGACGATCTGCAGGAGTTCGAGTACACCCGGCTCGGATTCATGCACTCGGTGCCGGAGCTGCGCGGGGCGGTCGCCCAGGAGGCCGAGCGCAATATGAACCTGATGATCGACATCGCCGCGCAGCGCACCGGCCGCGATCGGGACGACCCCGAAATACAGATGTTCGCGGGTGCGCTCATCGGCGGATTTCAGGGCTTGATCAGGGCGGGCAACCCTATCGAGCCCACGCTGATCCATCGCTAACTCGACTTTCTCCAAGCG
>JABFVX010000048.1 GCA_013362555.1 Mycobacteriaceae bacterium | reverse complement strand
GGGCCGCCTGCGGACGCGGGCGAGCTCGGCGCGAGCTCCCGCGTAGCGGCCCTGGCCGCCGAGGGCAACGGCCCGGTGCCACCCGTCCAGCGCCGTCGCGGGCGCGGGCAGGGCCGACCGGCCGGGAGCTGCGCCGAAAGCGGCGTCGAGGAGCACTGGATCCACGCCGGACATCCTGCCTCAGCGCCGCTCGGCGGCCGCCGCATGCCGCGCGTATTTTGTCCAGATTTCCGATCGGTAAGAATTGTTTCCATATGATTAAGCAAAGGGTTCGGAAAATTGCGATACATGCGCGACAATTCGCCCCAAAGCGGGCTACAAACTGAGCATTCCGATGTTCACATGCCCGCCATCGGCAGTTCGGTAAAGGTTCGGTATGTGCTATACATGCTGGTCAAAGCGGTATCAGTCCAGTATCGCAACTGTATGTAAACAAGCCCCATCGCAAGGTAAACATTTGTGAAACTTACAATGCAAAGCGCCACACGAAAAAACTGTTGACTCCGTTTCGCCACCAGCCCTAACGTGACTCATTGCACACCCCGTACCACTGCGAAATTCATAGCCGAATGCCTTCCGCCCGCCGTCCTTAGGAGTTCACATGCCGCAGCCGATCCGACTCCCTGGCCCGAACGCCGACGTGTGGGACTGGCAGATGAGAGGTCTGTGCCGCGGTGCGGACTCTTCGGTCTTCTTTCACCCGGACGGGGAACGCGGACGCGCTCGGACTCAGCGCGAGATGCGCGCCAAGGAGATCTGCAGGCAGTGCCCGGTGCTGGCACAGTGCCGCCAACACGCGCTCTCGGTGTCCGAGCCCTACGGAATCTGGGGCGGCATGTCCGAAACCGAACGCGAGCTCTACGCCCGCCGCTCGCGGCGTCGGCTCGCGGGATAACTCGAACCTATCCAGAACGACCCATGAGTTGCGTTGAACGCAACTCATGGGTCGTTCTGGAGGTTGGGAGCCTAGTGGGCGTGGCCGTGGTGGCCGTGCTCCTCTTCCTGGGGCTCAGGCTTGTCGACGACGGCGCTTTCGGTGGTGAGCACCATGCGGGCGACGGAGGCGGCGTTGACCACCGCGGAGCGGGTGACCTTCACCGGGTCCACCACGCCGTCGGCGAGCAGGTCGCCATACGTGAGGGTGGCGGCGTTGTAGCCGAGCTTGCCGTCCTCGGCGACCTTCGAGACCACGACCGAGCCCTCGGCGCCCGCGTTGGCCGCGATCCAGAACAGCGGAGCCGACAGCGACCGGCGCACCACGTCGACGCCGAGCGCTTCGTCTCCCGACAGCGATTCACGCAGCGCGACAAGCTCGTTCGCGGCATGCACCAGGGCGCTGCCGCCGCCGGGAACGATGCCCTCCTCCACGGCCGCCTTGGCGGCGCTCACCGCGTCCTCGACGCGGTACTTGCGCTCCTTGAGCGCGGTCTCGGTGGCCGCGCCGACCTTGATCACCGCGACGCCGCCGGCCAGCTTGGCCAGCCGCTCTTCCAGCTTCTCGCGGTCCCAGTCCGAGTCGGTCGCCTCGATCTCGGCGCGCAGCTGCGCGACCCGGGCGGAAACCTCGGACGCACCGCCCGCGCCTTCGACGATGGTGGTGTCGTCCTTGGTGACCACGACGCGCCGGGCCTTGCCGAGCACGTCCAGGCCGGCGTCGCGCAGCGTGATGCCCAGGTCCGGGTTGATCACGGTGGCGCCGGTGACGACGGCCAAGTCGTCCAGGAACGCCTTGCGGCGGTCGCCGAAGTACGGCGCCTTGACCGCGACGGCCTTGACGGTCTTGCGGATCGCGTTCACGACCAGCGTGGACAGCGCCTCGCCCTCGATGTCCTCGGCGACGATGAGCACCGCGCTGCCGGACTCGGCGATCTTTTCCAGGATCGGCAGGAAGTCGGGCAGCGAACTGATCTTCTCCCGGTGCAGCAGCACATAGGCCTCCTCCAGCACCGCTTCCTGGTTGTCCAGGTCGGTGACGAAGTACGGCGACAGGAAGCCCTTGTCGAACTGGACTCCCTCGGTCACGACCAGCTCGGTCTCCAGGCCGGAGGACTCCTCCACGGTGACGACGCCGTCCTTGCCGACGGTGGTCAGCGCCTTGCCGACCATCGCGCCGATCTCCGCGTCGCGCGAGGACACGGTGGCGACCTGTGCGATGGCCTGCTCGCCCGCAACCGGGGTGGCCGCGGCCAGCAGCACCTCGGAGATGCGGTCGGCGGCCTTGGCGATGCCCGCGCCGAGCCCGATCGGGTTGGCGCCCGCCGCGATGTTGCGCAGACCGGCCTTGACCAGGGCCTGCGCCAGTACGGTGGCCGTCGTCGTGCCGTCGCCCGCGACGTCGTTGGTCTTGGTGGCAACGCTCTTGACCAGCTGCGCGCCCAGGTTCTCGAATGGGTCTTCCAGGTCGATGTCGCGGGCGATGGTGACGCCGTCGTTGGTGATGGTCGGGCCGCCGAACGCCTTGGCGAGCACGACGTGGCGCCCGCGCGGGCCCAGCGTGACCTTGACCGCGTCGGCCAGCTTGTCGACGCCGCGTTCCAGCGCGCGCCGGGCCTTCTCGTCGAATTCGATCTGTTTGGCCATGGGGTGGATTGCTCCTCTGTGGAAGAAGGGAAGGCGGCGGGGACGAGCCGCGGCGGCGTGCGCTACACCGCAGGCCCGACCGCGCCGCAAATCGACGACCGCCCCGGGCCCGCTTGGGGACCGGGGCGGCGGTGAGCGCTAGGCCGTGTTTCATAAGTCCTATCCGGTGGCATCGCGGCCGGATCGCCGCCTCGCTGCGTTGTCGGACTCGCGGTTACAACACTGGCAGCCGACTCGTCCTCCGCCTTGCGAGGCGACGATCCGATCCACGGTGCCATCCGTCCGGACTTATGAAACACGGCCTAGCACTGTCACTTGGTGACGACAGCGAGCACGTCGCGCGCCGACAGGATCAGGTACTCCTGACCGTTGTACTTGATCTCGGTGCCGCCGTACTTGCTGTAGATGACGGTGTCGCCCTCCTTGACGTCGACCGGGATGCGGTCGCCCTTCTCGGTGACCCGGCCCTCGCCGACGGCGATGACGGTGCCCTCCTGCGGCTTCTCCTTCGCCGTGTCGGGGATGACCAGGCCGGAGGCGGTCGTCGTCTCGGCCTCGTTGGCCTGGACGAGGATCTTGTCCTCGAGCGGCTTGATGTTCACGCTCGCCACGTTGGGTCCTCCACTTTCACAGGTTCGCCGGCCGGGGCTCGTCCCCGGCCATCGGATTACAGTCTGTATGACAACTCCGCTCAGCTCCCGTCGTCGCGGGTGCCGGGACCTGCTCGGCGTCAGCTAGCACTCTATACGCGAGAGTGCCAGCGCTCAAGGCTGGGGGCGGTGTTGTCGGGACGATTCGGTCCCGCGCGAAGAATATCCATACCCCTCCCCCGCTCGCCGGTTTGGCCTTACCATGGCAGTGCCCGAAACGGCAATGGCCTGGGAGGTCGGCCACCACGCGATCGGCACCCGCTGATCGGCAGAGACATGTCGGATTTTCTGGAGCGTTGCGGCTCTGCCCGAAGATTTCCGACAAACAGACCGGAAACCCCTTCCATTGCGCGCGGGGCCTGACGTAACGTTCCCATAACGAGCTACGGCGGACCCCGGCCACCATGAGGCGCCGTAGCGAGCAGGTGGGAGGTGACATGAGGGCGTCATTAGGCGTGTCGGCGGGCAGCGAGATCGTCTGCTCCACACTCATGGTCAGCACCGCGGACGGCGACCAGCGGTTCGACTACCGCGTCATCTCGGCCGACGAGGCCAATGCCGATCTCGGCGAGCTCATCGCTTCCGCGATCGATCTGATGACCACCCAGGTTCCGCGAGAGACGTTGCAGCTCAGCGGGATCGCCGTCGGCTACCGCGACCGGGACCAGACGCACTCCATCCGGTCCGCGGTCGGCACCCAGCGGCGCGATCTGCGCCTGGTGCCGGAATCCGCTGCGGCGCTGCGGTATCTGCAACACACCGGCGACATCAGCCATGTCGAGACGGTCGGCATCTGCGACTTCGGCGCCACCGGCCTCACCGTGACGGTCCTCGACGCGGAGGACGGCGAGGTGCTGGAATCCCAACGCACCGAGGCGATCAGCGGCAACGCGATAGACGAGCTCGTCTACCACCTGCTGGCGCGCAGGCACAACATCGGCGAGCGCGGGCGGCGGCCGAACCGGGGCATGCTGCTGGTGCGCGGCCGCGCCGCCAAAGAGCACCTGTCGACGAGCCCGGTCGTGACCATCGACCACGTCGCGGGCCGCCCGGTCGAGCTGACCCGGGACGACCTCGAGCACCTGATCTCCGGACTTCTCTACGAGGCAGCGGATTTCGTGGGGAAGGTCATCGCGAACGCGCGATGCAAGCCGGAGCTGCTCGCGGTGATCGGCGGCAGCGCCAACATCCCCGCGGTGTCGTCGGTGCTGGCGCACCAACTCGGCATCTCGGTGCTGGCGGTGGACGAGCCCGAAGCGGCCATTGCCAAAGGCGCCGCGCTGCTTGCCGATTCGAGCCAGCCGCTGAGCTACCCCGTGGTGAGCCTGGCCGCGGACGCCCCGGTGGGCACGTTCACCAAGGTGGCCGGAACGCTGGTCGGCGTGGCCGTCGTCGTCGGCCTCATCGTCGCCTACGGCGTCCAGGCGCTGACCTCCGGCAGCCAGGAGGGCGTCTCTCCCGCGGGTACGACCGTCGCCCCGCCGCCCCTCACGTCGCCGGTCCTGCCGATCACCACCGCGCCCTCGCCGCTGCCGCTGCCCGCCATCGGAGCCCCTGACACGCGGCCTCGCGCGAGCCTGCCTGCCGAACGCACCGTGGCCCCGACGACAGCGCCCCGCACCACCCTGCCGCGGACCACCGCGCCGATCCCGACGACTGCCGCGACGACGCCCACCCGGGCCGCCAACGACACCTCGGACGCCAACCCGACCGGAAGCCTGGATCCCGCTCCCAGCCAAGGCGCACCGGAGCCGGAGCCGGCGCGGAGCTCGCCGGAGAACATCCGCGTCCTCCCCAACGGCGCTCTCGTCGACCCGTTCGCCGCACCCCTGCAGTAACCCAGAGAGAGATGTCCAGAATGACCCGTGGCGTGCGCTGAGCGCACGTCACGGGTCATTCTGGAGGTATGAAAGCCGGCGTCAGCCGAGGGAGACGTTATTGATGACGACGGGCTTTCGGGGGTGGCCGTCGCCGGGGCCGTTGGCTTCGTCGTTGCCTTCGGCGGCAATGCGGTTGAGGACGTCCAAGCCGCCGGTGATGCGGCCGAAGGGGGTGTAGTTCGGCGGCAGCTGAGTGTCGCGGTAGACGAGGAAGAACTGGCTGCCGTTGGTGTTCGGGCCGGCGTTGGCCATGGCGACGGTGCCCGCGGGATACGTTGCGCCGGCGAGGTTCTCGTCCGGGAACGAGTAGCCGGGACCGCCGGTGCCGGTGCCGGTGGGGTCACCGCACTGGAGAACGTAGATGCCCTTGGTGGTGAGCCGGTGGCAGCGGGTGCCGTCGAAGTATTTGTGCTCGGCCAAATAGTGCAGCGAATTGGTGGTGCACGGGGCCTTGTCTGCGAACGCGTTGAAGGTCACCACACCGGTGTTGGTGTGCAGCGAAGCAGTGAACGGCTTGGCCGCGGCGGCCGGGTTGAACGACGGGGTGCCCACGTTCTTCACCGCGGGAGCGGCAGCCGTGTACCCGCAGCCGCCCGCAGGCGGCAGGTCATGCGAAGGCAGTTCGCCCAGCTGCGCGGTGGGGGCGCTGTCGGCCTTCCGATCGCTCGGCGAGGCGGCCGCCGAGTCGGTGGAGTTGCAGGCGGTCATGGCGAACACAGCGGCGAGCGCAGCCGCCGCGGCGGTACACCGCCGCGAGACGGCGACCCGGGGCGACTTGCGCAACACCGCACCGCGCGATGCGGAACGTCTGGTGATCTTCACCCCGGCCACGCTAGTGCACAGCGCACCGAGAGTGAATTGCGCAACTGGAAACTCCAGAATGACCCAGGACGTGCATCCAACGCACTTCGCGGGTCATCGTGGACGTCTGCAAACCGAGAGTTCTAGAGGTGGCTGACGGAGACGGGGAGGCCGGGGTCGGTTTCGACGGTGAGCGGAGAAGGCGCGACGCCCGCGGGGATGACGTGGGCGCCGAGGGCGGCGATCATCGCGCCGTTGTCGGTGCAGAGGCGGGGCCTGGGAACGCGGAGGGTGATGCCCGCGGCGGCACAGCGTTGCTCGGCGAGGGAGCGGATTCGCGAGTTGGCGGTCGCGCCGCCGCCGAGCACCAGGGTGTCCACCCCGGCGTCCTGCGCGGCGAGCACCGCCTTGCGAGTCAGCACGTCGGCGACGGCCTCCTGGAAGCTCGCGGCAATGTCGGCTATCGGAAGCTGCTCGCCCGCACGCTCTTTGGCCTCGACGTAGCGGGCTACCGCGGTCTTGAGGCCGGAGAAGGAGAAGTCGTAGCGGGCATCCTGCGGGCGAGTCATGCCGCGCGGGAAGGCGATGGCGCCCGGGTCGCCGCCGCGGGCCAGCTCGTCGATCGCCGGACCGCCGGGGTAGCCGAGTCCGAGCAGCCGGGCGACCTTGTCGAACGCCTCGCCCGCGGCGTCATCGACGGTGCTGCCCAGCTCGATGATCGGCGCGGCCAAATCGGCGACCGACAAGAGGTGGGTGTGCCCGCCGGAGACCAGCAGCGCCACGCACGGCGGCATCGGGCCGTGCTCCAGGGTGTCCACGGCCACGTGCCCGCCGAGGTGGTTGAGCGCATGGAACGGCACATCCCAGGCCGCGGCGTAGGCCTTGGCCGCGGCCACGCCGACCAGCAGCGCCCCGGCCAGCCCCGGACCGATCGTGACCGCGAGCGCGTCCGGCTTGCGGATGCCCGCCGCGCCCAGGGCGCGCCGCATGGTGGGCACGATGGCCTCCAGGTGCGCACGCGACGCGATCTCGGGGACCACGCCGCCGAAGCGGGCGTGCTCCGCCACGCTGGAGGCGACCTCGTCGGCCAGCAACTCGCACGTTCCGTCGTCGTGCACCCGGACCACGCCGACACCGGTCTCGTCACATGAACTCTCGATACCCATGACGATCACCGCGCACCCCCGATCACCGCGCACCCCCGATCGCCGGGCGCCGCATCGTGTAGGCGTCGGCGCCGCTCGGCTGGTAGTAGCGCTTGCGCAAGCCGATGATGTGAAACCCGTACTTCTGGTACAGCGCGATGGCCGGGGTGTTGTCGGTGCGCACCTCGAGGAAAACCGGGCCGCCACGTTCGCCGGCCAGGTCCAGCAGCGCCAACAACAACAGCGCGCCGACGCCCTGGCGGTGGCACACCGGATCGACGCCGATGGTGTGGATCTCGGCCTCCGGCTCGGACGCGCTGCCGAGCAGCGCGATCCCGGCGTAACCCACCAGCCTGCCCGCCACCCGGGCGGCCAGATACCGGTTGTGCGATCCGGTGAGCTCGGACCGGAACGCGTC
>JABFVX010000057.1 GCA_013362555.1 Mycobacteriaceae bacterium | reverse complement strand
AGCGACAGCGTCTTGATGCGGATCTTCTCGTCCGCGTTCTCCCGCTTGGTGTCGAGGAAGCGGTAGATGTCGGGGTGGTGCGCGTGCAGGTACACCGCGCCCGCGCCCTGCCGCGCGCCGAGCTGGTTGGCGTAGGAGAACGAGTCCTCCAGCAGCTTCATGATGGGGATGACGCCCGACGACTGGTTCTCGATCTGCTTGATCGGCGCGCCCGACTCGCGAATGTTGCTGAGCAGCAGCGCGACTCCCCCGCCACGCTTGGACAGCTGCAGCGCGGAGTTGATCGCCCGCCCGATCGACTCCATGTTGTCCTCGATGCGCAGCAGGAAGCAGCTCACCGGCTCGCCGCGCTGCTTCTTGCCGGAGTTGAGGAACGTCGGGGTCGCAGGCTGGAAGCGCCCGTCCATGATCTCGTCGACCAACTGCCGGGCCAGCGCTTCGTCCCCGGCGGCGAGAGCCAGCGAGACCATGCACACCCGATCCTCGAAACGCTCGAGGTAGCGCTTGCCGTCGAAGGTCTTCAGCGTGTACGAGGTGTAGTACTTGAAGGCGCCGAGGAAGGTCGGGAACCTGAATTTCTTGCCGTAGGCCTGCTTGAACAGGCTCTTGATGAACGGCCGCGAGTACTGGTCGAGAACCTCTGTCTCGTAGTAGTTCTCCTCGACCAGGTAATCCAGCTTCTCGTCGAGGTTGTGGAAGAAGACCGTGTTCTGGTTGACGTGCTGCAGAAAGTACTGCCGCGCCGCGTCCCGGTCCTTGTCGAACTGGATCGACCCGTCCGGGGCGTAGAGATTGAGCATCGCGTTGAGCGCGTGATAATCGGTGCCCGCCATGTCCGCCGCGTTCGCCTGGTTCGGCTGGATCACGCGCCCACTCGGTGCGACAGTTGCTGTTGCCAAAACAATCCCAATCCCTCTCGGACGCGGTCGACGTCGTCGGTTGTGCCCATGAGCTCGAAGCGGTACAGATACGGGACCTCACACTTGCGTGAGATCACATCCCCAGCGGCGCAGTAGGATTCGCCGAAGTTCGTGTTGCCCGCCGCGATCACGCCCCGCAGCAGCGAGCGATTGTGCGGGTCGTTGAGGAACCGCACCACCGGCTTCGGCACGTGCCCCGAGCCGCGTCCCGCGATGTGCGGACCCCCGCCGTAGGTCGGCGTGACCAGCACATATGGTTCGTCGACGCGGAATTCTCCGGCGCGGTCGTGCAGCGGAATCCGCACGGCGGGCAAGCCCAGCTTGCGGACGAACCGGTGAGTGTTCTCGGACGCACTGGAGAAGTAGACCAACACCGCCGATCACCTCCTCGCTCCGCTCGGGCACCCGGGCGCCGCCGCGGCCGAATGCTCCGGTCGGAAATCGGTCAGGCAGCGCTCACGGTGAGCGAGCCGATCCGGTCGGGACGGAAACCCGACCAGTGGTCGTTGCCCGCGACCACGACCGGGGCCTGCAAGTAACCCAGCGCCATCACGTAGTCGCGGGCGTCGGCGTCTTCGGAGATGTCCACCACGGTGTACTCGATCCCCGCCTTGTCGAGCGCCCGGTAGGTCGCAGTGCACTGAACGCAGGCCGGCTTGGTGTAGACGGTGATGGTCATCGTGTCCCTCTCTGCTACGTCCCGCACGGCGGCTGACATCGTTTGCTGCTTCGTACCGAAAGGCCCGGAACGGACGGTGCCAACCTCGCTCAAATCCGCACTACTGCCGTGTCGTTCGTTGACAATCGGGGCAGTGGGTGATGTTCGACTGTGGTGCTCTCTCGGTGTCGCTAACACTACACCTTGTGTCCGACAAACGCACCTGACACGACATGTTGCGAGTCACAACGATGGAATTTCGCTAGCGTCAGCACCGACCAGAACGTCGAGCAACAGCCCATCCGCCGACCCCGGGTCCAGCTTTCGCCGACGAACCATGCGCACAGCAAATCTCAGGCAAAGCAGACAGCCGGGCCGTTCGGTTTCGGCGCCCAATCGCAAACCGTCCAGTATGACCCACGACGTGCATCCAACGCACTTCACGGGTCGTTCTGGACGGTTCGCGTTTGGTGGCGACCGGTCAGGCCGAGACGAGCTCCCGGGTCGCGTCGATCAGGTGTCGCAGCGAGGCCGTGAGTTCGGCGACCGCCGCCGCGTCCTCGCGCGGGTGCGCCGCGGCGAAGCGCTCGCCGCTGGAGCCGAAGTGCACGTGCGCGGCCTCGACTACCGCGCCGCCCGCGATGCCGACGGCCTTCACACCGTCGCCGTGCGCCCACTTGCCCGCGTTCGCGCCGATAGAGGAGCTGACCAGGGCGACCGGCTTGTCCTTGATCGCGCTGACGCCATAGGGCCGCGAGGCCCAGTCGATGGCGTTCTTCAGCACCGCGGACAGCGTGCCGTTGTACTCCGGGGTGACCAGCAACAGGCCGTCCGCGTTCGCGACGGCATCGCGCAGCGCCTGCGCGGACGCGGGAACGGCGCCGGGCCGGTCGAGATCCTCGTTGTAGAACGGGATGTCGCCGAGGCCTTCGTGTATCACGACCTCGGCCCCTTCGGGGGCGTTCGCCGCCGCGGCCTCTGCCAGCTTGCGGTTGACCGAGTCGGACCGAAGGCTGCCGACCAATGTCAGAATGCGGGTCATCGATGCCATCCTCTAGTAATGCGGTTCTGGGAATTCCGGGACTGCCCGGCTCGTTCAGAGTAAACGGACCGTGGTCCGATTTCATTCCGAGAAGGGAGGTGGCGAGTGTGATCCCGACCACTCAGCGCGAGTCTTTGCTATTGCCGCTGGTAGACCAACCCGCCGCACCTGAAGAGCGCAGCGACGCGGCGCGCAACCGCGCTCGCTTGCTGGACACCGCGGCGCAACTTGTCGCCGAGCACGGACCGTGCGCCCTGACCATGGACGAGCTGGCCCGCCGCGCCGGCGTCGGCAAGGGCACGGTCTTCCGCCGCTTCGGCAGCCGCGCGGGCTTGATGCGGGCGCTGCTCGACCACTCCGAGCGCGAGCTGCAAGCAGCCTTCCTGTCCGGCCCGCCGCCACTGGGGCCCGGCGCGGGACCGGTGGACCGCTTGGTGGCGTTCGGCCGCGCCTGCCTGGAAGTGACCCTGATAGAAGGCGACCTGCAAGCAGCGGCACAGCCGGGTCGCTACACCCACGTCGTGTACTCCACCCACGTCGCCCACGTGGCGATGCTGCTGCGCCAGGCAGGCGCCCCCGGCGACCCCCGGCTGATGGCCGAGTCCCTGCTCGCCACCATCGAGGCCCCCTTGGTCCTGCACCAGATGCGCGACCTGAACGCTCCTTTGCCCCGCATAGCCCAGTCCTGGGAGACTCTGGTCCGCGCTCTGCTGCCTCCGGAATGACCCGCGCCGAGCGTTGCGCGCCGCGAGACGGCGGCCCGAGGAGGCAGCGTGCGCAACACCGCAGGCCTCACGAGCAAGGCGTTGAATGCAGCACGTCACGGGGTCATTCCGGAGGGTGGATACAGTGCTGGGGTGGCGAATCTTCGTGAGCAAATTCCGGCGGAGCTCGGCGTCGCGCCGACCATCGTGCCCAAACTGGAGATCCGCGCCCGGGTCGACTTCCTCAAGGACTACCTGCGGGCAAGCGGAACAACAGGTTTCGTGCTCGGCATCAGCGGCGGCCAGGACAGCACGCTGACCGGGCGGCTCTGCCAACTCGCCGCCGAGGAGCTGCGCGCCGACGGACGCGACGCCACCTTCGTCGCGGTCCGCCTGCCCTACGGCGTGCAGGCCGACGAGCAGGACGCGCAGACCGCGCTGGCGTTCATCCGTCCCGACCGCACCGTCACGGTGAACGTGAAGCCCGGCGCCGACGCGGTGGCCGCGGAGTCCGCCGCGGGTCTGCGCGAGATGCTCGGCGCCGAGCCCCGGCTGCGCGACTTCGTCCGCGGCAACATCAAGGCCCGCGAACGGATGGTGATCCAATACTCGATCGCAGGACAGCTGAACATGCTGGTGGTGGGCACCGACCACGCCGCGGAGGCGGTCACCGGGTTCTTCACCAAATATGGTGACGGCGGCGTCGACCTGACGCCGTTGACCGGCCTGACGAAGCGTCAAGGCGCGGCGCTGTTGCAGGAACTCGGCGCTCCGCCGAGCGTGTGGCAGAAGGTCCCCACCGCCGACCTCGAGGACGACCGCCCCGCGCTCCCCGACGAGGTGGCCCTCGGCCTGACGTACGCCCAGATAGACGACTACCTCGAAGGCAAGGACGTCCCCGCCGACCTCGCGGAGCGCGTCGAACGCGCCTACCTGGCGACCCGCCACAAGCGCACTGTCCCCGTCACCCCCCGCGACACCTGGTTCCGCTGACCGAAATCGCCCAGAACGACTCATGAGTTGCGTTGAACGCAACTCATGAGTCGTTCTGGAGGTAAGGAATCAGCCCCCGGCGAACGGGGGGAGAATGTCGACGCGGGGGGCGAGGGGGGCTGTCGGGTCGCGGGTGAGTTCGTCGCCGATGAGGAAGGCCGCGACTGTGAGCATGCGGGCCAGGTCCGAGCCGTAGCGGGCAGTGAGAGTAGCCGTGAGATCACCAACAGTCGCTCCAATGGGGAGGTCGATCCGCTCGGCGGTGCGGCCGGTGGCGTCGGCGATCGCGGCAAAATAGCGGACCTCAACCACCGATGGCTCCCGTCGACCGGGTCATCGCCAGCGGGACGCCCGGCAGGACCGCGCGGCAGCCCGCGATGATCCGCTCCAGGTCCCGGCGCAGCAGCGGCTCGCCGCCGGTGAACCGGACCTCGCGGACTCCGAGACTGCGCACCGCGAGGGCCACCAGCCGCACGATCTCGTCGGGCTCAGCAGCTCATCGGCCGGGATCTCGGGCAGGCCTGCTTCCGGCATGCAGTAGGTACAGCGCAGCGAGCACTTCTCGGTGATGGAAACCCGCAGGTCACGAGCCACTCGGCCGAACCGGTCGAGCAGCAGCGGAGTGTCGGGCCGGTCGGCGACATCACCCGGCCCGACCCGGCGCACCCCGGGCATCCCCACTTCGACCACTGCCATGGGGAAATCCTAGGCCTGTTCCATACTCCACATTCGGCCGCATCGCGGCCCTGTCGCGACGCCCGCGGGGCGCCCTCGGTCGCGCCTCGGCGTCGGCCGCTGCGCCCCTCCGATAGCCTTGCTCGTCATGACGTCACGGTCGCATTCCTCCTCCTCGGGCACGGCGCCGAAGCCTGGTCCCGCGGGACGCCACACGGTGGAAGAACACCAGGAACACATCCGCGCGCTCCTCGAACCGCTCGACGACCGGCCGTCGCAGATCCTGCTGCCGCGGGCCGCGGTGGGCCGCACGCTGGCCGAGAACGTCTACTCCCCCATCGACTTACCGGTCTTCCGCAACTCCGCCATGGACGGCTACGCCGTGGCCGCCGAGTCGCTGGCCGTCCTGCCCGCCCGGCTGACTGTGCTCGGAATCGTCGGCGCCGGAGCCGATTACGGCGATCCGGTGCCGGCAGGAGCGGCGGTGAAGCTGATGACCGGCGCTCCGCTGCCGCCGAACACCGACTGTGTCGTTCCGGTGGAGGACACCGACACCGACGGCGCCGCCGTCATCATCCGAACCCCGCGCTCGGCAGGGGATTTCGTGCGCGAGCCGGGAACCGACATTCGCCGCGGCATGCTGCTGGCCCGCGCGGGCACAGTACTGGAACCCAAACATGCCGCGGCCCTCGCCGCGGCGGGCGTCGCGGGAGTGCCGGTGCGCCGCCGCATCGACGCCGCGGTCATCACCACCGGAAACGAATTGATCCGCCCCGGACTCGAACTGGGGCCGGGACAGATCTACGACTCCAACGGGGTCGCGCTCGCGACCGCCCTGGAGGCCAACGGCACCCAGGTCCGGATGGTGGCGCACAGCAGCGACGACCCGAACGAGTTCCGCCGATTGCTCGATGTCGCATTCGATTCCGCGCAAGTGGTGTTCACGACCGGCGGCATTTCGATGGGCGACTTCGAAGTGGTGCGCCAGACACTGTCCCCGCTCGGCGGCGAATTCGGCCACGTGGCGGTGCAACCGGGCGGCCCACAGGGCACCACTGTGATCAACGGCGTTCCGGTGCTGAGCTTTCCGGGCAATCCGGTGAGCGCGCTGGTGTCGTTCCACGTCTTCGCCCGCGAGGTCCTGCGCGACCTTGCGGGACTGGCCGAAATCGGGCCGCGGACGCTGCCCGTCGGCACGGTCCTGCGCTCGCCCGCGGGCAAGCGGCAATTCCAGCGGGGCCGCCTCGTCGACGGGGGCGTCGAGCCGGTCGCGGGGCCGGGTTCGCACCTCATCGCCACCATGGCCCGCGCCGACGTCCTCATCGACATCCCGGCGGAGACCACGTCGGTGCCCGCGGGTGCGGATGTGCGAGTCTGGCCGATATGAGCGCCGCGTCGGAACCCCCCGCCACCGCGCTGTCGCACGTCGACGCCGAAGGCCGGGCCCGGATGGTCGACGTGAGCGGCAAAGCGGACACCGCCCGCGTCGCCGTCGCGGCGGGAGCACTGCACACGACCGCCGAGGTGCTGCGGCTGGTCCGCGCCGATTCCATGCCCAAGGCCGACGTGCTGGCAACGGCCCGGCTCGCGGGCATCGCGGGCGCCAAGAAGACCTCCGAGCTGATCCCGCTGTGCCACCAGCTCTCGCTGTCGAAGGCGGACGTGCGTTTCGAGTTCACCGACACCGCAATCACCATTGAAGCCACCGCCAAGACGGTCGGTCCGACCGGCGTGGAGATGGAGGCGCTCACCGCCGTCGCGGTAGCCGGGCTGACGCTGCATGACATGGTGAAGGCCGTCGATCCGGCAGCCGTGCTCACCGACATTCGACTGGTCAGCAAGGAGGGCGGCAAGCGCGGCCGCTGGAGTCGCGACGCCCGCCCCGCCGAGCGCGGCGACGGGGGCGAAGAGCGGCTGGGTCCCCGCTCGGCGGTCGTGCTGGTGGCGTCGACGGCGGCGGCAGCGGGCGCTCGCTCCGACACCACGGGACCTGTTCTGGCGCAATGGCTTTCCAATCTGGGCTTTGCGGTGCGCGGGCCGGTGGTGTGCCCGGACGCGCAGATCCGCGCGGGACTGGCCGACGCCCTGGCGGGCTCGCCCGCACTGGTGGTCACCACCGGCGGCACCGGCCCCTCCCCGACCGACTCCACCCCGGAGGCGACGCTGGCGGTCATCGACCGGGAACTGCCCGGCGTCGCCGAAGCGATCCGGCAGCGCGGCGCGGCGGCCTTCCCGCTCGCGGCACTGAGCCGCGGCGTCGCGGGCCTGGCCGGGCGCACGGTCGTGGTCAACCTGCCGGGCTCGCCCGGCGGCGTCAAAGACGGCATCGCCGTGCTGGAACCACTGTTGGACCACCTCCTCGCCCAGGTGGCGGGCGACGGGGAGCACGAGGCGATCCCATGACCGAACCCGTCGCCGCCTGCGGCTGACCGGCCCGAAATCTTCCAGAACGACCCGTGAGTTGCGATGAACGCAGCTCACGGGTCGTTCTG
>JABFVX010000079.1 GCA_013362555.1 Mycobacteriaceae bacterium | reverse complement strand
CGGGAGACCCGCGCCCGCGCCGAACGCGCCCGCCAGGACCGCAGGCACGCGGGCGAGGTGGCGTCCGCGGTGGCCGACTGCGGACAGCGGCTGGCGGAGAAGCTCGAGGTGTTGGTCGCCGAGGCGCTGGAGCGCCGCGACGAACTGGTGCGCCGCCGCAACGACTTGGCCGCGGGCCTGGACCAGGTGAAGGACCGCGCCCGTGCGTTGACCGGCCAGCTCGCCCAGTTGACCGACGCGGTCCACCGCGACGAGGTGGCCAAGGCGCAGGCGGCGCTGCGCATCGAGCAGTTGGAGGAGACCATCGCCGACCAGTTCGGCATCGGGCTGGAGGACCTCATCGCCGAATACGGCCCGGCCGCGCCGCTGCCGCCGAGCCCGCAGGAGATCGCGGAGTACGAGCAGGCGGTCGAGCGCGGCGAGGCCGTGACCAGGCCGCAGCCGCTGGCCTACAACCGCGACCAGCAGCTGCGCCGGATCAAGTCCGCCGAGAAGGACCTCACCACCCTGGGCAAGGTGAACCCGCTGGCGCTGGAGGAGTTCGCGGCGCTGGAGGAGCGGTACAACTTCTTGTCCACCCAGCTCGAGGACGTCAAGAACGCCCGCAAGGACCTCCTCGAGGTGGTGGCCGAGGTGGACGAGCGCATCCTGCAAGTGTTCGCCGAGGCGTACGAGGACGTGTCCCGGGAGTTCGTCGAGGTCTTCAAGACGCTGTTCCCGGGCGGGGAAGGCAGGCTGCTGCTCACCGACCCGAGCGACATGCTCGCCACGGGCATCGAGGTGGAGGCGCGGCCGCCGGGCAAGAAGGTCAAGCGCCTGTCGCTGCTGTCCGGCGGCGAGAAGTCGCTGTCGGCGGTGGCGTTCCTGGTGGCCATCTTCCGGGCCCGCCCGTCCCCGTTCTATGTCATGGACGAGGTCGAGGCCGCCCTCGACGACACCAACCTGCGCAGGCTGATCAGCCTATTCGAGCAGTTGCGGGCGAAGAGCCAGCTCATCGTCATCACCCACCAGAAGCCGACGATGGAGATCGCCGACGCGCTCTACGGCGTCAGCATGCGCGGCGACGGCATCACCCAGGTCATCTCGCAACGCCTCCGCGGCGCCGAGCTGGCCCCCGCAGCCGCCTCCTGACGCGAGGACCTACCCCCAAAATGACCCGTGACGTGCGTCCAACGCACGTCACGGGTCATTCTGGCGGTAGTCGCAGCGGGTGTCAGCCGCCGATGGCGGGTTTGATGGTCTCGTACCAGGCCTCGTGCAGGCGGTTCTGCCAGTGGTTCCACCAGTGGATGCCGGTCTCGTTGAGATGGACCTTGGTGTCGGCTCCGCTGGACATGGCGGCCAGTGCGAACGGCAGGGTGCTCAGGCCCGCCATGGTCTCGAGCGGCACCAGTTGGATGAACCGCACCGGGTCGAACTTCGGGTCGAGCGGGTTGACTGCGCCGTCGGCCGCGCCGGGCAAGCCCGTGCCCGCCGAGATGTAGACCTTCGTGCCGTGCAGCTTGTGCGCGTTCACCAGCGGGTCGTGCTGCACCCACTCCGACGACGGCCACGCGCCCCACATGTTGTTGGAGTCGCCGCCCATCTGGGCGACCGACACCTGGATGCCCTGGGCGAACGCCGGCGCCATAGCGGTGGGGTAGCCGCTCAGCGACACCACCGCCTTGTACAGGCCCGGGTGGCGTTCGGCCAGGCTCAGTGCGGAGGTGCCGCTCATCGACAGCCCGGCGATGGCGTTGTTCACTCCGTCGCTGCCGAACTTGCTCCGCATCACGTTGGGAAGCTCTCTGGTCAGGAAGGTCTCCCAGCGGACGTGGCCGAGCTTGGGGTCGTCGTTGACCCAGTCGCTGTAGAAGGTTCCGCCGCCGCCGAACGGGATTGCCACGTTGACGTGCTTGTTGGCGAAGAAGTTCACGACGTCGGTGTTGATCAGCCAGCCGTTGTTGTTGTCGGGGGCGCGTAGGCCGTCCAGCAGGTAGAGGGTCGGGGCGGGGCCTGCCCCCGCGGCCTTGAGGATCCGCACGGGAATGTCCCGGTTCATTGCCGCGGAATGCACCGTCACGAGCGTATTGTCGGCGTGGGCCTGTTCTTGGCCGCCCACCGCCGCCATCCCCGATACGGCAACGGTCAACGCAAACACTCTCGCGGCCAAGCTCATCGGAAATCGCATCGCGCCAGAATAGTGCCGACCCATTGGTTTTCCGCATTGACTCGCCGGTAGCTGCGCGGTAGCGCGGAAACCCCGACGTCAGGATTCGTCCCGCGGTGGACGCGGCAGTGCGAGGATGGCGCGATGGCATACGACGAGGAACTGGCCGAGCGCATCCGCGACGAGCTGGGGGAGCGGGGCGTGCTTGCGAACATCGTGGAGAAGAAGATGTTCGGCGGTTTGGCGTTCCTGATCGACGGCAACATGGCGGTTGCCGCCAGCGGCAAAGGGGGTCTGCTGGTCCGGGTCGACCCGGACCGAACCGATGCTCTGGTCGACGGCGAGACGGTGACGACGATGGTGATGGGCGGCCGCGAAACCCGGGGCTGGCTGCGCGTCGTCGCGGACGCGGTGCACACCGACAGCGCCCTGGCCGAGTGGGTGGGCCTCGGGATCTCGTACGCCGGCTCGCTCCCGCCGAAATAGATTGTTGTCCAGAATGACCCATGACGTGCGCTCAGCGCACGTCATGGGTCATTCTGGAACTTCGGTCTGATACTTCAGAGTAGGTCGCTGACGTCGTCGGGGACGTCAACGGCGAAGCGGCGCAGGGTTTCCAGCGGAACGACCTCCAGGGCGTCCTCGTGGGTGGCGGCCAGCACGACCGGGGCGGCTGCGTCGTCCTCGTAGGCGTGCAGCCAGCGCACGGCCACGACGCACCAGCGGTCGCCGGGCTTGAGGCCGGGGAAGTTGTTCTCCGGGCGCGGTGTGATCAGATCGTTGCCGATGGACACTTGGTGGTCCAGGAACTGCTGGGTGACCACGGTGCACACGGTATGGCTGCCCAAGTCCTCCGGTCCGGTGCTGCAGCAGCCGTCCCGGTAAAAGCCCGTAATGGGATCGGAGCCGCATTCCTCCAGCGGCCCGCCAAGCACGTTGCGATCGGTCACAATGCCGATCCTAAGGGTCCGTCTTTGAGAAGTATCGGCAGACAAGAAATCTCGGCCCAGGCGTGTCCGGCTGAGGTCACGCCTGGTAACACCAGTTAACTGGACGCCGTCGGGCAGTGCAGCGCGGCGATTGGGGAACCTCCGGCGCCCTCTGCGAGGATGGGGGCGTGACTGCCCAAGCCTGGATTGTTGTCGCGGTCGTGGCCGCGGTTCTCCTCGTCGCTCTCGTCGGAGGCTACGTCGGGTTCCGCCGCAGGCGAATCTCGCTCGAAGGCCGCTCGGCCGAGGCCGTGACCGGCCCGAATGCAGGCAAGGACCCCTCCGGCGGCTATCGCGCGGGCGGCGGCTTCAACTTCAGCGAGGGCGGCGCCGCCACGCTGGAGCGGACCGACGACGAAGGCCAGCCGCACATCGGCGACGACGCCGCGGTGCCGCGCGACGCGCCCCGGCGCACCATCACCGACGTCCCCCTCAAGGACGACCTCGATCCCGCCTCGGACGCCGCGCTCGACGAGATCGCGCCGACCTCGGGCAGGCTGGGGAAGCTGCGCGGCAGGCTGGCCCGCTCGCAGTCCGCCATCGGCAAGAGCCTGCTCGGGCTGCTCGGCGCGGGCGACCTGGACGAGGACTCCTGGACCGACATCGAAGACACGCTGCTGGTCGCCGACCTCGGCGCGCCCACCACGACCGCCGTCGTGGCCGCCCTGCGCGAGCAGTTGGCCGCCCGCACCGTGCGCACCCCCGAGGAAGCCCGCGCCGTGCTGCGCTCGGTCCTGGTCGAGCAGCTGCGCCCAGAACTGGACCGCGCCATTCACGCGCTGCCGCACCCCGACAGCCCCGCGGTGGTGCTGGTGGTCGGCGTCAACGGCACCGGCAAGACCACCACCACCGGCAAGCTGGCCCGGGTGCTGGTGGCCGACGGCCGCCGGGTGCTGCTCGGAGCGGCCGACACCTTCCGTGCGGCCGCCGCCGACCAGTTGCAGACCTGGGGCGACCGAGTCGGCGCGCAGACCGTGCGCGGCAAGGAGGGGGCCGACCCGGCGTCGGTGGCGTTCGACGCGGTCAGCGCGGGCATCGCGGGCGGCGTCGACTGCGTCGTGGTCGACACCGCGGGCAGGTTGCACACCAAGACGGGCCTGATGGACGAGCTCGGCAAGGTCAAGCGGGTGATCGAGAAGCAGGCGCCGGTCGACGAGGTGCTGTTGGTGCTCGACGCGACGGTCGGCCAGAACGGTCTCACCCAGGCCCGCGTGTTCGCCGAGGTCGTCGACATCACCGGCGTGGTGCTCACCAAGCTGGACGGCACCGCGAAGGGCGGCATCGTGTTCCAGGTCCAGCACGAGCTCGGCGTCCCGGTGAAACTCGTCGGCCTCGGCGAGGGCGCCGACGACCTGGCTCCGTTCGAACCGGCCGCATTCGTCGACGCCCTCCTCGGCTGAGCCGAATCCGGTCTCGATAATTTCCAGAACGACCCGTGAATTGCTCCTAACGCAATTCACGGGTCGTTCTGGATAGGTTGGGACGATTCGTTCACCCATCCGAAACACAGCGGCGTTGCGACGGAAACACCCGCTGAGCACGCTATCTGAGCAGCCGGCCGCCGCATGCGGGCCGGCTTCCAGATGAGGAGGACTAAAGGTGGCCTACCCAGTGGTGAATACACCCGACACGGGTGATACCGCCTGGATGCTCGCGAGCTCCGCGCTCGTGCTGCTGATGACACCAGGATTGGCGTTTTTCTACGGCGGCATGGTTCGTGCCAAGAACGTGCTCAACATGATCATGATGAGCATCAGCGCCATGGGCGTCGTTGGCGTGCTGTGGGTGCTGTACGGGTTCTCGATGTCGTTCGGCGAGGACAAGTGGAACCTCATCGGCGACCCGACCCAGTACTGGGGCCTGAAGACGCTGTTCCAGGGCACGTACGCGACTACGGCGACCGCCAAGACCGTCGTTCCGCTCGCGGGCAGCATCCCGGCTACCGTGTTCGTCGCGTTCCAGCTGATGTTCGCCATCATCACGGTCGCCCTGATCTCCGGCGCGGTGGCGGACCGGCTGAAGTTCGGATCCTGGCTGGCGTTCTCCGCCATCTGGGTGACCGTCGTCTACTTCCCGGTCGCGCACTGGGTCTTCGCGTTCAACGGCGTGCTGGGCGACCAGGGCGGCTGGATCGCCAACCGCCTCAAAGCCATCGACTTCGCAGGCGGCACCGCGGTGCACATCAACGCAGGCGCGGCGGGCTTGGCGCTGGCGTTGGTGCTCGGCAAGCGCGCCGGGTGGCCGAAGACGCCGTTCCGCCCGCACAACCTGCCGTTCGTGATGCTGGGCGCCGGCCTGCTGTGGTTCGGCTGGTACGGCTTCAACGCCGGTTCGGCCACCGCCTCCAACGGCGCCGCGGGCGCGACTTTCATGACCACCACGATCGCCACTTCCACCGCGATGCTGGCGTGGCTGCTGGTCGAGAAGATCCGCGACGGCAAGCCCACCTCGCTCGGCGCCGCGTCGGGCATCGTGGCGGGCCTGGTCGCCATCACCCCGTCGTGTTCCTCGGTCAACGCGCTCGGCGCGCTGGCGATCGGCGCGGTCGCGGGCGCGTTGTGCGCTCTGGCGGTGAGCCTGAAGTTCAGGTTCGGCTTCGACGACTCGCTCGATGTCGTGGGCGTCCACCTCGTCGGCGGCCTCGTCGGCACCCTGATGGTCGGCCTGGTGGCGGATCCCATGGCCTACGCCGGGGTGAAGGGCCTGTTCTACGGCGGCGGACTCGATCAGCTTGCGAAGCAGTCCGTCGGAGCCTTCGCGGTGTTGGCCTACTCCTTCGTCGCCACGCTGGTCATCGCCTATGCCTTGAAGTTCACTATCGGGTTGCGGGCCGACCGCGAAGCGGAGGCGGTGGGCATGGATGAGTCCGACCACGCCGAAACGGCATACGATAACGCTGCATTGGGCGGCTCCCCAGCCGCACATGTTGCCGGTAAGGAGGCGGCGACCGTATGAAACTCATCACCGCAATTGTCAAGCCGTTCACGCTGGAAGACGTCAAGACCGGGCTGGAGCAGGCCGGGGTCAACGGCATGACGGTCAGCGAGGTCCAGGGGTATGGCCGCCAGAAGGGCCACACCGAGGTTTACCGCGGGGCCGAGTACTCCGTGGACTTCGTGCCCAAAGTGCGGATCGAGGTGCTCACAGACGACGCGTCCGTGGAGAAGGTCGTCGAGGTGATCGTGGAAGCCGCCCGCACCGGCAAGATCGGCGACGGCAAGGTCTGGGTCACCCCGGTCGAGTCGGTCGTGCGCGTGCGCACCGGCGAGCGCGGAACCGACGCGCTCTAGTTGTCACTTCCTGGGGCGGTCCCGTTCTCGCTGAAACCGGCGAGAGCGAGGCCGCCCCTCGTCGACGGAGGACCGTGAGCATGGCAGGGGACAAGACCTCCGGAGCGGCGGACCTGGTGGCGGCACGCAAACAGCTGCTCGATGCGGCCGAGCCCGCGCACCCGCGTTCCGGTCCGGTTCGCGCGGCCCGGCTCGACGCGCCCGCGCTGCGGCGGGCGCTGGTGGATCTGCACGACCTGTGGCTGTCCACCCAGGGCGCCGAACTGGGAATCGCCGCCGACAGCGGCTTGGCCATCGTCGCTGTCGGCGGTCTCGGCAGGCAGGAGATGCTGCCTTATTCGGACCTCGACTTGATCCTGGTGCACGACGACCTCGACCCGGCGCAGGTCGGCGCGGTGGCCGAGCAGCTGTGGTATCCGCTGTGGGATGCCCACGTCAAGCTCGACCACAGCGTGCGCACTCCCGCGCAGGCGCTGCAGGTGGCGAGCGGCGACCTGACCGCCGCGCTCGGCATGCTGGAGGCTCGCCACATCGTCGGCGACGCCGAACTCAGCGCCCGGCTGATCGATTCGGTCCGGCGCGCCTGGCGGGCAGGCATCCGGTCCCGATTCGACGAATTGCTGGAGATGACCGCCGCGCGCTGGAAGCGCAGCGGCGACATCGCGCACCGCGCCGAGCCCGACTTGAAGAACGGCCGCGGCGGCCTGCGCGACGTCCAGCTGTTGGACGCCTTGGCGCTGGCGCAGCTCACCGACCTCCCGGCCGGGCCGGGGCCCAACAGCCCGGGCGGCGGGCCTGCGCAGGCGCATCAGCGGCTGGTCGACGTACGCACCGAGCTGCACCGGGTCGCGGGCCGGGCCCGCGACCACCTCCAGGCTCAGGACGCGGACGAGATCGGCCAGGCGCTGCGCCTCGGCGACCGCTTCGAGCTGGCACGCACGCTGAGCGACTCCGCGCGCACCATCAGCTACTCCGTGGACGTGGGGCTGCGGATGGCGGGCAACGCCCTGCCGCGCCGCGGCTTGTCGCGCCTGCGCCGCGCTCCGCTGCGCAGGCCGCTGGCCGAGGGCGTGGTGGAACAGTCC
>JABFVX010000014.1 GCA_013362555.1 Mycobacteriaceae bacterium | reverse complement strand
CTGCATCCACCGCAGATACCGTTCGACCTCCGGGCGCGCCACCGCCAACGGCGCCAACTCATGGTCCGTGCACCACCGGAAATACAGCCGCAAGTCCGAACCGCAATGGATCTGAGAGCTGCCGCGGTAACGGCCCAGAAACGCGGCCGAGGCCAACCGCAACACGAGATCGTCGCCAGCGAAGGCAACATCAACATCGAGGGAAGTACGCATACTCCACGATGCGTGAACACGTCCCAGGCATCATCCGGCAAACGGAACTGACTGCCGGAAAGAGCTACCGGCGACATGAGCGGGCATTCGCTCCAGCGAAGCGAGCCGCACCGGCGGGGCCACCGATCAATTCGGTCAGGCTGAAATCAAAGTCGTAGCCGGTCGAGTATTGGGCCGGAAGCGACAGCCAGCCTCCGGTCGGGTTTCCTTGACGCCGATGAGTCCCGGAACGTTGGCACGCCACGGCGATGCCGACCGCGAGAACTTCCAATCTGTCTCGGTTCTCCTCAATGTGCCGCAGGGTTCTGCAAGCCCCGTGACCTGGTGATTGACGTGTGTTGCAGTGGGTCTCACTACCGGGCATCAGAGGGAATGGAGGGCAAGCGATGACGGGGATGTGGACCCAACTCGGGCAGACGGTTCGCAAGGCGATGGATGATTCAGCGGCGATGTGGCGGTTCGTGGTGTGTGTGATCGTGCTGACTGCGGCAGCGGTCGCCATCATCGTCGCGGCCGCACCATAACCATCCACCAGGCGAGTTGTTCGGCGATGATGGTTTCGATGACCACCAGCACCCGCATCGGTGACGCCGGCCGAGGAAATCGGCGGCTCGCTCGCGAACTCACTGCGTTGCGTCGCAGTGTGGACGCGGGAATCAGTGAGCTGGCCAAAGTGTCGGATGGCGGCATCCCAGACGAGCGCCTTTCGGAGAACACCGTCCGCAATATCGAAGACGGCAAGAACGTGTTCGAAGTGTCGGTGTCGAAATACGTGCGGGCCTGTCGGCGCATTGCCGAGGCTAAGCACAAGCGCATCGACTCGAACCGGTTCGATGCTGGGTATTGGCGGCAGTTGTGGCAAGACGGGGAGGAGGCACCTGCGTTCGCGGAGTGGGTCGCCGAGGATGCGCCCACCGCGCGGCGGCGGGGAGCCGAGACCGGGCGGGCTATGGAGATGCCGCCTCAAGGGCAGGACCTGGAGGAGGTCGTCGACCCGTTAGGGGCCGGGGTCGATGTGCATCGGTCGATTACTGTTGATCCGGACCGTGAGCGGGTCTTGTTGCCGCCGTAAGTCCGTCGTGGCCATGATGACGAGTTGGGGGAACGTGTCGAGGCCGCGCGATGTGGTCGCAGTGGCATGGCGGTGCTGGTAGCGGGATCCTCGACGGGCAAGACCCGAGCGTTGTGGGAGGCGTTGGCGTCGCTGCGGAACGACGGCGGATGGCGGTGGTGGCATCCGGATGAATCCGCGGACCCCGGGGGCGATACAGGCGTTCGAGAGTGTGGGCCCGCGTACTGTGTTGTGGCTGAACGAAACTCGGAACTATCTCGGCCCTCACGTCTCCGGCGATCCGCAGCGACTGGCGCGGCGGCTGCGGGAGTTGCTGGCGGACCCGCGGCGGGCTCCGGTACTGGCGTTGGGAACCCTCTGGGGCGAGCATTGCCGCACGCTGTGCCGCGATCACACCTCGCAGGTGGCGAAGCTGCTCGAGGGCAGCCTGATCCGAGTGCCGGCGAACTTCGCCGGCAAGGACTTGGCAGCGATGCGCGCGGCCGCTACCGATCCCCGGTTGAGCGAGGCGTGCGAACACGCCGAAGGCGGGCAGATTGCCCAGTACCTGGCCGGTGGACCGGAGCTGATCGCCCGTTACGAGTCCGCGACATCGGCGACGCGGGCGGTGATCGAGGTCGCGATGGACGCTGTGCGCCTGGACCACCGAAACATCCTGCCCCACAAGCTGTTACACGATGCGGCGGCCGCCCGCATGAGCGACAGCTCCTGGGACGGGCTGGCAGAGAACTGGTTCGCACTGGTTCTGGCCGAACTCGGCGAACCATGCAAAGGCGCACGCGGACCGATCACCCCGATCCGTGACCGCCCGCTCCCCTCACGCGCCGACCGCCGCACCGCCGACCGGCGCGGCGAACCGCGACTTGGCGCACCGGTTTATCAGCTCGCCGACTACCTCGATCAATACGGACGCCACGCACGCGCGAACACGATTCCGCCGACAGGGTTCTGGGAAGCCGCCGCCGCCCACTCCCGCCCCGACGACCAACAAGCGCTCGCGCAAGCCGCTTGGGCGCGCGGTCTTTACCGCGACGCTGCCCAACTATGGAAAAACGCTGCCGCCCATGGCCACACCACCGCTGCCGCCCAGCTCGTCACCCGGCTCCACACAGTGTTCCCCGACGACTCGCAGCCCGCCGAGTGGGTTGCCGCGCACGCCGCTGTGAACGAAACGGTCGCGGTGGCCAAGCTGCTGCGGGAGCTGCGAAAGCTCGGCGCCGACGACCAAGCCTGGGCACTGGCCGCGCGGGCCGCCGCTCATGCCCCGCTCGACAACCCGTCTGCGGTAGCCGATCTGCTGCGGACATTACCGACGCTCCGCACGGACGATCAGGTCCAGACACTGGTGGTGCGAGATCCCGCCACCCACGTCACCCTCGACAACCCAGCCGCGGTAGCCGATCTGCTGCGGACACTGCGAGAGCTCCGCGCGGACAACCAGGTCCAGACACTGGCCGTGCGGGCAGCCGCCGACGGAGCCCTCGACGACTCGTGGGCGGTAGCCCGTCTGCTGCGGGAGCTGCGCAACTCCGGAGCGGACGACCAGGCTCGAGCACTGGCAGCACGAGTTGCCGCCTACGCCGCTCGCGAGGATACGGCCGCAGTGGCTAGGCTGCTATGGGACCTGAGAAGGTCGGGCGTGGACGACCGAATCCACACACTGGCAGCATGGGCTGCCGCTCACGCCGTTCATGACGACCCGGGCGCGGTAGCCAGCCTGCTACGGGCGCTGCGGGAACTGAGAGACCTCGGCACGGGAGACCAGGTCCAGGCACTGCTGGCCCGTAATCCCGCCGCCCACGTCGCCCTCGACAAGCCGCGCGCAGTGGCCGATCTGCTGCGGGAGTTACGAGCACTGCGCGCGGACGACCAGATCCGGGCACTGCTGGCCCGCGATCCCGCCGCCCACGTCACCCTCGACGACGCGCTCGCGGTGGCCGCGCTGGCGGGGGAGCTACGCACGATCGGTGTGGACAACCAGATCCAGACCCTGGCAGCACGAGCGGCCCCACACGCCGTCCACGACTCGGCCGTGCTGGCTTGGTTGCTTCGGGAGCTACGGAAAAATGGCGCGAGCCAACAGGTCCAGGCATTGCTCGCCCAAGATCCTGCCTCTCACGTCACCCTCGGCACACCGCAGTCAGTGGCCGATCTGCTGGCAGAGTTACGAGCACTCGGCGCCGACGACCAGGTCCAGATACTGGCTGTCCGGGCAGTCGCCCACACCGGCCACGACAACCCGGTCGCGCTGGCCCGGCAGCTGTGGGCACTGCCCGAGGCAGACCAGCAGCTTCAAGCACTGGCCGCACGAGCAGCCCCACACGCCGCCCACGACGACCCGGTCGTCGTGGCGTGGCTGCTTCGGGAACTACGGAAAAATGGCGCGAGCCAACAGGTTCGGGCATTGCTCGCCCGAGATCCTGCCTCACACGTCACCCTCGGCACACCGCAGTCAGTGGCCGGTCTGCTGGCGGAGTTGCGAAAGCTCGGCGCGGACGAGCAAGTGAACACGCTGTCCGACCGGCTCCCTGTGAGCGGCTTGTTCGAAATCTTCCTCCACTCGCGAACCGGTCGCGCAGAACAGTTCCGCTTCGGCCGAGAACCAGACGGGGCTCGCGCCGAGCAATGGAGATGGGAGACCTGCAATAGGAAAGTGCCCAGTCCCAGAACGATTCGGCGAAGCACGGGTGCGCCGCTCTGGCCGCATAGGCCAGCGCGGCACGCGGCATTACCGAGTGTTCGGCTCGGCGTCGATTCGCTCGGCATGGCGGGTGTTGGCGGTGCGCCATGCTTGGACCATTCGGGGGCCGCCGTGGCCCTCGTGTTCCTCTATGACGAGTTCACTGCCGGGCCAGGTTTTGTGCAGCCGCCAGGGGATGGCTGTGGGGCCGCTGACATCGCGCCTGCCGTGGATCAGGGTGGCGGAGATGCCGTGCAGGCGGTCCATGCGTTCGAGTATCGGTGGTGTCAGAAAACCGTCGTGGGCCCAGTAATGCGTGACCAGTATGGCGAAGATCTGTCTGATTTCCGCGTCCTCCCAATGGGGGTTACGGTGCAGGCCGCCACGGCCGATGGAGATGTGGTGGTCCTCCCATTCCACCCAGGCTCTTGATGCCGCGTCGCGCACCGCCGGATCCTCATGCGTCATCAACTCCGCGTAGGCCTCGATAAGACGGCCGTAGCCTCGCCGGTAGCCGATACCCGCCTGCTCGGCATGGCCCGCGAAGCGGTCCCATGCTTCGGGGTAGAGGGCACTCACCGTTTCGGTGATCCAGTCCACTTGGAAGCGGTCGGTCGTTGTGACCGCCATCAGGACGATGCCGCGAACCCGGTCGGGGTGCGCCTGGGCGTAGGCCAGCGCGAGTGTCGACCCCCACGAGGCGCCGTTGATCAGCCATCGATCGATGTGCAGGTGTTCCCGAATCCGTTCGATGTCGTCGATGAGATGGGGCGTCGTGTTCTGGCCCAGGTCGTAGCCCGGTGCGGTGGGGTGCGGTGTCGATCGCCCGCATCCGCGCTGGCCCAAGCCGATGATGCGAAATCTCCCGGGGTCGAACTTGGTTCGGTAGGCGCCGGTGCCCAGGCCGCCGTGCAGATACACCGCGGGGATGCCGTCGGGGTTACCCGACTCCTCCCAGTAGATCTGGTGATCCCCTTCGGCTGCCACCAGCCCGGCGGCACGCACTGCCACGTCGTCCACCACGGTTCACGACCGTACCGAACGGGCGCACTCACAACCAGGAGTTCCGCAGCACCCCTGGTCTATCGCGGTGGTGAGTCTCGCCGGTCGTGCTATCCGTATGGTGGTTCGATGAGCTCGCGCAGTATCGGAAGTGTGAGGGCGCCCGAACCGAGGACTCGGTCGTCCACCGAAATCAACCGGGCGCCATCCCGTTCGAAAGCTTGATCGGCGTGGTTGTATCGCATGGAACACGGTCGGATTTGATCGCCCGAACGAATGTGAATTGTCCAGCCGAGTGCGCGCGATGCAGATCGAATCCGTACTCGGCCAGAACCTCATCCAGCCTTTGCTCGTCGTCACCGATGCTCGACGTCGGTTCGCACAACCACAAGAATCCGTCAACGGGCAAGATCCGATGCGCCTCGCGTAGATAGTCGACGTGATTTCTGCCCATGAGTGCCAAGCACAGCACCGCGATATCCACTGACGCGTCATCGAGCGGGACTTCAGCAATGTCGCAAACCGTTACGCGCTCGTCGATGGCCACGTGGTCGAACGCCAGGATTGTGTGGCTGGCGGTGACACGGTCCGCCATCAGCATCTGCCCGCACCCGAGGTCGGCGACCACACACGACCGTCGGCGTTGATTGAGCCAGTCGGCGAACTCGTAGGCCGGCACCACCTCCCAACTCTGCCGAGCTTCACTGTAGAGATCATGGTACCGGCGCCATTCCGAGGGATCCTCCACCAATCTGCTATGTGTCACAGTGGAATTGGTCGAAGCCCACGCACCATGCATCAACGACAGGTCACCGAATCGTCGAACCTTCCCTGCCGAGCTCAACCGCTTGACATCCTCACCCAGCAATTGATCCAAAGGCTCACGATCCGCAGACCGCGGCCCCGCTTCAGTTAACCGCCGCAACCATTCGACCGAGGCACGCGCCGCCTGTGTTGGAGAGATCAAGACCCCCTTAGGCAAGACGCCATCGACCGCGCAGTCCGACAATGTCTCCTTCATCTCCACCCGTGCCCAGCGCTGGGCGCACCACGACCACTGCTGTGACTCCCCTTCCGAGGAGACGACGGTGGCGAAAGTGGTCGGAATGATGACCTTGATCGCCTGTGCGCTCTGCCCTTGCCTGTGGATCCGCCCCACGATCTGCTGAAAGTTGGCGTGCGTCCACGGCAACGTCGCGAAAATCAGTGTCTCGCAAACATGTTGGAGACCATCGACCCCAGTGCCGATAGCCTCGGAACCGATGAGCACATCGACTTGGTTCTCCTGGCCGATCGCGTCGCCGTTAGGCCACACACCCACGAACCGGGCGTACCCGGTCTTGTCTTGACCGATAAACAAGCCCACCCGCAGCCCCGCCTCCTCCAACACCTCGACCAGCGGCTCGATCACGTCGGTGACGAACTGGGTGTAGATCAAGGTTTTGCGGCTCCGGTCACAGTGGGCGACGATCGAGTCCAGCTTGCTGGTCAGCAGCAACTGATCCAATGCCGCAGGGGTTGGCGTACTGCCGAGCGCGAGGATCTCTTCGAGCCGTTCGGTGACATCGATGGGAACCGAAACCGGTTCGAGGTGGGCAGCGTAGTCGGGCAACCACCGCGACCCCACGCGCACCAGGAACTGGTGAATTCGCATCGCGTTCGGCACATTCTTCGTCGTGGCCACGTCATCGAGCTTCACACCCTGCACCAATTCCAACAGGCTGCGTGCCTCGTGCAGGTCATTGACCACTGGTGTCGCTGACATCCCCAGGACTGCCAGATCCGGATTGGACTGCGCCGCAGCAACAGCGATCCCTTCCAGCACCGTGCGCCTTAGCGACGGGACGACGTTCTCGCGTTCCTTAACATAATGGACTTCGTCGATGACGAGCATATCGACCCGATGAGCGGAGAGCAGCTCCTTCACGGTGGCCTCGTTGCCTGGAAGTCGGTCGAAGTTCAATACCAGCCATCGCGCACCAGTGCCCGTGCCCCACACAGGGTGCAGCGTTTTGGCGGCGAGGCGGGCATGCGGGTCGCAATCACCAATCGCTTTTACCCAACCGGCAACGACGTTGTTCGGGCAGACCACCAGCACCAACCCATTCCCACGGCCCGCCTCCAGCAGTCCCGCCGCCAAGATCGCTGACACGGTCTTACCCGCCCCCGGCCCGGACCAATTACCGACCCGTTTGCGGGTCAACACTTGTGCAGCGACATGACGCTGCATCAGATTCGGTGCCGTGACCCCGACAGCCCCTGCCGGACGGAAAGCCCAGTTCTCAGGAATCGGGAGTGCAAGCGCCAGTTCGTACTCAGATCGGAACCGCTCACGGATCCTCTCGGCATACTCTCCCGGGCACGGCAAGATCGTCTTTTCCAATTCCGTCCGGAGCCAATCACGTTCAATCTCATCGATGTCCGACGAATCCAGCCTGTAGGCCATTTTCCAGATCTGAGCGGCTGCGGCAGCGGCCAGGAAGTCCGCGGCCTCGGCATCCAAACTCGCGAAGAACCGTTCCCCTACCCTGAGCACACCATCGACACCCAGCCGTGGAAGAGCCAC
>JABFVX010000210.1 GCA_013362555.1 Mycobacteriaceae bacterium | reverse complement strand
TGGCCAACCTGCTCGGCTCGACAAGTCAGAACCTGCTGAACCGGGCGAACGTGCCGATCCTTATCTGCCACCCGCTGCACAGATAATGTGAGCGCCTCTGCACCTGAACCTCGCCCCTACACCCGCAGCTGCGGGTGTAGGGGCGAGGTTCAGGTGCAGAGACGCTCGATCGTCACTCAACCGCGCTGAAATGGGCAGCCAGTCCACGCAGTCGATTTCGCACCCGACTGCCCGCCAATTCCACAGCCGAGCTTGCCGTAGGACCCAGCGCCTCGACGTGCACCAGCCGGCCGCCGATATTGATGTTGACGCGAATCCGCACCGCCTCGCCGAGCGCCCTGGTGGGCTGAGCGACCATGCGGACATAAACCGAAAGAACTTCTGCGGGCGCGTCCGCCAAGGCGGCGCCAATTGCCTCGCGCGCCATCGGAAAGATGCCAGTGTCGATCCCGCGGTCGACGAAGACGCGGATGAGCGACCAATCGGAAAAGGTAGTCAATGCGGTCATGCCGCCATGGTGTCGACCTGGGGGTCGCCTGCCCAGAGGCCGAGGTCCCACCGAAAGTCACAGTGCGCAGGGCCGAATTTCACTACCGGACAACAAGTGCCATGCGGTGGAATGAAGCTGCTTGTAGCCCGGCGTTCGATCGCACCGCGACCGAACGGATTTGTGTGCCGTTGGGACAGTTCGGTCTCGACCTTCGACCCTGGCGCTGTGGAGGTGGCGTGCACGCTCGTTCGGCACGGCATCATCTCCGACCGTGAGTTGCTCGGCAGGCATGCGCACCCGAGCAACGATTCCTGTGCTCGAAGCAGGGGGCAAGCCGGCTGGGATCCTCAGCCGCAGGGGCGTGCAGTCGGTCTGTCTGCGCGCCGCGGGTGAGCTGGCTGACGAGATCCGCTCAGAAGTGCTCACCAAGGCGATACGGCTGGAGCCGTCGGCGGGCGGGACGCATCGACGGCGCAGCAGTACCAGGGCGAGGACTAGGAGTGACCCGTTGACGACCAGCAATAATGAGGGCTATCGTCGAGCACATGAACCCCCGCAGCCGTGCTGCGGGACGGTTCGGTGTGTTCGAGTCCCCCTCCGGACACCCAAAACGATGGAATTCCACCAACACCCCGCAGGCGACGCGGGCCGGTGAGGCCCGCCCGCGAGGCAGGTCTTCGGCATGACGCCCGTGCTCCGGTCCGAACCCCCACCCGACGCGGTACCGACACCACCGGCTCGGCCACCACCACCTACATCAAGGCCGACCTTCAGGCCGTCGCCACGGCCCTGGCCGCCATGACCGGCCAACCCGCCCCCTCACAGAGAGGAACGCGTAGTTTGCCGACGTAACCCCCCAACTGAGGGAGTAAACTCCGGGCCATGAGTGCCGACCATGACGAGCTGCTGCGGCTCGCGGAAGCCGTTCCGGAGGAGAGGGTCTCCGCAGCTGCGGCATTTCTGCGTCAACTGGTTCGCCCTGTGGAGGCCCGTCGTGAGTTCGGAAGTGCTGGGGCGTTCAGCGACGATCCGGGTCTGTCCGAAAATGTCGAGAATATTCTCCGCGAGGAGTATCGCCGACCGGGCGCTTCTGGGTGATCGTCGTCGATACCGGGCCAATCGTGGCCCTGATGAATCGCCGGGACAACCACCACACAACCTGCCTGGAACTCCTGACAAACGCACCAGGCCCTTTGCTCGTACCTGCGCCGGTGTTCACCGAGGTCTGCATTCTCCTCGAAAGCCGAAGTGGACCGACTGCCGAACTGGCCTTTCTCCGCGACGTGTCGCGAGGCGCCTTCAGCGTCATCGATATGACTCCCGAAGACCTCGACCGGATCTGCGAGCTTGTCGACAAGTATTCGGATCTGCCGCTCGGCACCGTGGATGCATCGGTCGTCGCCGTAGCTGAACGATTCCCGGTGACCGCGGTCGCCACCCTCGACCGCAAACACTTCTCGATCGTGCGATCCAAGGCAGGATCACTGCTGCTGATGCCCTGACGAAGCCGGACTGCACGCTCGCGGCCTCCGCGACGCAGCCGATGACGTCAAGCCGAGCCGAGGGCTACCGTCGAGCATATGAACACCCCAACTCGTGTTGGGGTAAGAAATTTCGTGACTGAGTCCCCCTCCGGACACCGCACAGAGTGCGATTGCACCATGCGACAGCGCAGCGTCTACTGCGGACCGACCGTTGGGATCCCCAGGCGTAATCTGGCTGAGCTGATGGACAACCGCGACCGTTCCGGGCGGCTCCACAAGGGAGCCGCCCGGAAGTGCCCCTACTTGCACCGTCGGTGAACCGTGGCTCGCGTCTGTGTCGCGCTCCTTGGGTGACACTCTCGGACAGGACTAGGCGAGCGTGCAAGTGCACGTTGACACCGCAGCGCCCCCTATGGGTCGCTCTGGAGTGCCAACCAGGCGCGGGGTGAGTGTCCGACTCGTCGGGTGAAGGCTCGCGAAAAGGCTGGGGGATTTGAGTATCCGAGTTCGGCGGCAATGTGGCCTACCGAGGCGCCCGTGCGTAGCCGGTCTTGGGCGACAGTGACCCGCCACCCGGCCAGGTATTCGGCAGGAGGCTGCCCCACCAACTCCTTGAACCGCGCGGCGTAGGAACTGCGCGACATGTGTGCTGCCTTCGCCATAGTGGCGAGGGTCCAGGGCTTGCCCGGCGATTCATGCATTGCGACGAGTGCCTGTGCCAGGTGCTCGTCGGAGAGTGCTGCGGCAAGGCCGGAAGACAGGGCGAGCTCGTCGGGGTGGTCGACGATCCAGCGGAAGAGTTGGATGAGCACGACTTCGAAGAGGCGATCGGCCAAGATCCTTCTGCCGCAGCGTACGTGGTCGATCTCCGTGAACAGCAGGTCGAGGGCTGGTTCCAGCGTGTCGACGGCGTCCAGCGGGAGCACGATCACCGGCGGCAGCGTGCTGATCAGCGGATGGTTCGCACCTCCGACGAAGTCCAGAGTTGCGCAGGCGAAATCGGAGTCCGCTGTGGGCGCGTTGTGGAAGGCGTGCTCCAGCGGGCGTGGGTAGAAGAGCAAGGTGGGCCGGTCTACGTGCCGCGTATCCAGGCGGCCGTCCGGGGCCTGGTGGGTCAGCTCCATCTCGCCCTTGCGCAGCACATGCAGAAACCCGCGGCCCTCCTGCGCGCCGAAGGTCGTCACTCCGCACAGCGGTCCGATGTGGAACAGGCGGGTCTGGACCCGCAGCCTCTCAAGGAGAGGTGAGAGTCGGTCGAACGATGTCACGCTCAAGACTGTACGGACGATCTGGTAGCTATGCGAGACGATAAATACCAGATCGTCCAACTGGGATCGGCAGTATTAGTGCAGCGACTGACGGAATACCGCCGTCGGCGCAGTCCTAACCGCTGCTGAGGAGCGTGCAGAATGTCTATCGTCCCTACCGTGCCTTTCGTCGAGCGCGACGCTGCGCCCGGGCCGGTCATCGACCAGTTCGACCAGATCCATTCAGCTTTCGGCGCGCTGCCCGCGATGTTCCGGGTTGTTGCCAACTCTCCTGCGGCACTGGAGAGCATGTGGGGCTCCTTCCGAGCCTATGGTGCGGGCGCGCTCGGCCCAGCGCTCAGCGAGCAGATCGCCGTGGCCGTTGCCAACCGCAATGCGTGCGAGTACTGCCTTGCTGCGCACACTGCCCTGGGCCGAAAGGCCGGAGTGAGCGGTGCGGCCCTGGAAGCCGCGCAGTCCGGTGAATCCGACGATCCCGCCACCGCGGCACTCCTGGCATTCGCGCTCAAAGTGGTTGATCAACGCGGCCAGGTCACGGCGGCGGATGTGGAGGTGCTGCGCGATCACGACTGGAGTGACGAGCATATCGTCGAAACCATTGGCCAGGTTGCCCACAACGTGTTCACCAACTACATCAACGTCGCGCTCGCTGTCCCGGTCGACTTTCCCGCGGTGAGCCTGCGGCGGGCAACCGTGCGACAGGGCTAGCGTTTCCCGGCTTCTTACCTCCGGAGCGTCCCGTGATGTACGTCCAACGCACGTCACGGGACGTTCTGGGCGTGATCGCCCTTGAGACTCCCCCCGGGGGAGACCTGATTATGACCGCATGGGAACCACGTTTGAGTATGAGGATGGTGCGCTCGACGCTGCTACCAGCCGCTACCAGCGGATGGCGCGCGACATGTGGACCGCTCTCGAGCCGTTGCCCGGATTGGCGGCGTCAGTTGGCGAAGCCGCCAAGCTGGGCCGTGCGTCCGAAGGCCTGGAGAACCTCGTGCTGACACTGCACGGCGAGGGCAAGGGGCTGGCGGACACCGTTGCGAAGCTCAGCGAGATGCTGAAGTCGGTTCAGGGCGATCTGCACGACGTGGAGTGGGCTACCAGGAACGATGTCACGGAAGGGCTCAGTCTCCCCGCGATACCCCACGTCGAGGCGCCGCAGCCTCCCGGCAGCGACAGCGCAACGGGCAAGATCTTTCTTGGGTTCTGACATCCTCCGACATGAGTGAGCTTTGATGAAGAAGATCGACTATGACGAAATTGATCGCATAGCAAGGGAACTCGACGCGGTGGCGACCAACTTGGCTCGCCTGGAGCCCAAGCTGGTGCAGGCGATCGCGAACTTGAACCAGGGCTACTACGGGCAGGCCGCCATGGAGGCCACTGCCTTGCTCGGCAAGGTCCCGCCCAAACTGCGGTCCTACGTTGTGCACCTGCAGCAGGTCCAACAGGTGACCGCTAACGCATTGGGCTCGCAAGGCCGTTTCAAGCAGATGGAGCAGAAGCACTCAACGATGTGGCGGAAGTTCGAGGTCTAGGCGGAGGCATTTCAGCTGTCGCCCTGCGCTTCGGTCCCGCCGGGATCCCGTCCTTTCGGGATGGTGGGTGAGTTCGCCCCGGAGATGCTGGTGGGCTCGATGGCGCCGGGACCCGGGACTGGGCGCAAGTCCTTGCTGTGCAGGTATTCGCCGCAGTGGGAGCAGGTGGGTTCGGCGGTGATGATCTGGCCGCAGGTGCGGTGGACGGTCTGGACGCGGGGGCCGTTGGGGGCCGCCCATGTGTCGCCCCATTGGCGGAGGGCGATGAGGACCGGCCACAGGTCCCGGCCCTTGTCGGTCAGTCGGTAGTCGTAACGGACCGGGTGCTGCTGGTAGGCGACTTTGTTCAGAATGCCGTGCGCCACGAGGTGATCCAAACGTTGGGCCAGTACATTGCGGGCGATGCCGAGGCGTTCGGTGAACTGGTCGAACCGGGTCACTCCGAACAGTGCATCCCGCAGGATCAGTAGCGTCCACCATTCGCCGACGGCTTCCAGCGCTTGGGCGATCGAGCAGTCCATTTCTTCGAAGCTTGCTCTGCGCATGAACCCACACTAACTAGTTGTGTCATAAAACCCACTGCCCTAGGGTAAGTTTTATGACACAACTTACTTCCGGCGATGCACGTGCGGGCAGCCATGGGGGCGCGGTCCTCGCCGTGGTCGCCGTCGGCATACTGCTGTCGAGCCTGGATCTGTTCATCGTCAACGTTGCCTTGCCGAGCATTGCTGCCGATTTCGGTGCAGGCGAACTGTCGGGGCTGTCGTGGGTGCTGAACGCGTACGCCATCGTTTTCGCGGCGCTTCTTGTGCCTGCGGGGCGGCTCGGCGACAGGTCCGGCAATAAGGCGATGTTCCTGACCGGGCTCGCGGTCTTTCTGGTCGGATCCGGATTGTGTGCGACGGCGGGAGGTGTCTGGCCGTTGGTGGCTTTCCGTGCGGTGCAGGCCGTGGGCGGCGCGATGATGATTCCGTCGTCGTTGGCTCTGGTGCTTGCCGCTACTGCTGCCCAGCGGCGACCTGCGGCAGTGCGGCTGTGGGTCGCTTTCGGCGGGCTCGGCGCCGTTCTCGGCCCGGTATTCGGCGGGCTGCTGGTGGAATTGAGTTGGCGGTGGGTCTTTTTGGTGAACCTGCCGATCGGGGTGATCGCCTTGTACATCGGCGTGCGCATGCTGCCCAATCCGCCCGGCGACGCAGGCACGCTGCCGGATATCGCGGGCGCGCTGCTGCTGATCGCGAGCACCGCTACTGTGGTCACCGCGCTGGTCAAAGGTAACGACTGGGGCTGGGCCTCGATCGACGTGGTTGTCCTGCTGGGGATCGCGGCGTTGAGCGTGCCGCTGATGGTCGCGGTGTCGGCACGTCGTCCCAATCCGGTGGTGGACCCTGCTTTGCTCCGCGCGCCGAACTTCGCCTTGATGGCGGTGAACGCGATGCTGTTCAATGCAGCGTTCGGCGGCATGATTTTGACTGTCGCCCTGTGGATGCAAACCGTGTGGGGATGGTCGGCCTTGCGTACCGGTTTGGCTATTGCGCCGGGCCCGCTGCTGGTCCCGGTCGTGGCGATACTGGCAGGCCGACTGATCGCCAAGGTCGGCGCGGGTGTCGTCATCGCCGTGGGAGGCGTCGCTTTCGCCGTCGGGTCGACATGGTGGGCAGCGGCCGTCGAACTGCACGCCGACTATCCGGGCGCGATCCTGGGCGGCATGCTGGTGACGGGCCTCGGCGTCGGCCTCGCCCTGCCATCGGCTTTTGCCGCCGGCACCTCGGGACTGCCGCCGCTTCGATTCGCCACCGGGTCCGCCGTATTGAGCATGGCGCGCCAGATCGGGCTCGCCCTCGGGGTCGCGGTGATCGTCGCCGTGCTCGGCCACCCCTCGAACCCGGCCGCCACCCTCGATGCTTTCCATCAATGCTGGTGGGTCATCGCCGGAATCTCGGTCGCATCCAGCGTCGTCGCGCTTGGCACGAAACGGGCCTGAACTCATCAGCGCTGGTCGCCGTCGGCAGTCCCTGGAGTTGCCCTGCAACTGTAGGGACATGCGGCAGTAACGTTCAACCCTGGTCAGTGGTTCGCCGTGCCTACGTCGTCGTTGAGGCCTGGCGCTACCTCGACTTGGGCGCCACGACCTGGAACCGGTGTCACGTGGTCAGTTCGGGTGCGCCGAGCACGTTGTCCGCGAGCCAGTCGATGGCTCGCGGAACATGGTCGGGCGGGACCGGAATCCACAGGTTGCATGCGGTGATGCCGTGCCGCTTCAGTTCAAGCAATTCACCGATGATGCTGTCAGCGGTAGCATGCGCTCCGCCTAGGTGGTGCATGGACAGCCTGGCGTGCGGGCGGTAGCCAGGGGGGAGGACAAAGGCGGTAGTGGTCAACCGCAGTGTGGTGGGGTCTCGGTCGACGCCGTCCGCGATGGTGTCAATCTGCTGTCGTATGGTCGGCAGGTCCTGCGGACTCACTCCGGTACCGTGCCACGCTTGTCCGAACCGCAGGGCGCGGCGTAGGGCCGCTTCGGAGTTCCCGCCGACCCAGAGCGGTGGTCCGCCCGGGGTCATCGGCGTAACGCCGAGTGTCGCGCCCCGAAATGAGGTGTAGCGGCCGGAGTAGTCGGATCGTCGGTTGCCCCACAAAGCGGTCATCGTCGCGAGGTATTCGTCGGTTCGGGCGCCGGGGACTGCTGCACGAACAGGTGACATCCGAGTTGGCTTGCCCGGTGGGCAGGCTGGAAGGATGTTGCTGTGCCGAAGCCTTACCCCC
>JABFVX010000320.1 GCA_013362555.1 Mycobacteriaceae bacterium | reverse complement strand
GGGTGGGGTGTCACCGAGCTGGTGACGCTCATGGTGGTGACGGTACTCGGCGTCCGCACGAGCACCGGGGGAACAACCCGCAAACTCCTGTGAGGCACATCTCCGTGTGCCACACTGTGGGTCGATATCGGGGCTTGTCCGACAACCTCCGGAATCACCTGCGACGTGCGTCCAACGCACGTCACGGCTCATTCCGGAGCGCTGCAACCCAGCCACCTGGGTTCTCGGATGCGCTCTCGGGCAAGCCACAAGGAATTCGCTATGACTCCCGAGCAGGCAACATCCGCGCGTGCCTACGGCTGGATGTTGGGCGGCAAGGACAACTACGACGTCGACCGCGGCCTGGTACTTGCTGTGCTGCAAGGGTTTCCGGAATGCGTCGACATCGCGCGGCAGAACCGGCAGTTCCTGTACCGAGTGGTGCGGCATCTGGTGACCGAGGCGGGCGTCAGCCAGTTCCTCGACTTGGGATGCGGGCTGCCCACCGAGAACAACGTCCACGAGGTGGCGCAGCGGTTCGATCCGGCTGCCCGCGTGGTGTACGTCGACATCGATCCGACGGTGCTCGCCCACGCCCGCGCGCTGCTGCTCGACCGCACCACGGCGGTGATCACCGCGGACATGCGCGAACCGGAGAAGATCGCGTTTCACCCGCGCGTGCAGCGGCTCATCGACTTCACCGAACCGGTCGCCGTACTGTTCCTCTCCGTCGGGCACCACCTCAAGGACGTCGACAACGTCGGTGCGGGCGCGCGCCACGCCCTGCGTCACATCATCGACGCCGTCGCCGCGCCGGGCAGCTACGTGGCGTTCTCCCAAGTGGTCAGCGACGACGTCCGACGGGGCACGGAGTACGCCCAGTGGCTCGACGGCGCGGGCGTGCCGTGGCAGCACCGCAGCCCCGCCGACGTGGACGCGCTCTTCGAGGGCCTGGACCCGGTCGACCCCGGCCTGGTCAACGTGCTCGACTGGCGTCCGGACCCGAACCAGCCACCGCTGGAACCCATTCCAGACCCGCTGCGCCGCTACGAAGGCGCCACTCGCTCGCAGTCCGTCGTCTACGAGTACGGCGGCCTGCTCCGCAAGCCGTGACCCCTCCGAGCGGCGATTGGGAGTCGTCCATGCGGCTGCGATGAGTATTGTGTTGCAGAGCACAAGATCTCAGAAGTTCTCGGAGGAACCGAACCAATGCTCGACGAACAGAAGATGCGCACCGACATTCCGCACTCGGCGCGGATCTGGAACTACTGGCTCGGCGGGAAAGACAACTACGAGGTCGACCAGCTCGCGGGCGAAGCGGCGATCCAGGCGTGCCCGGACATCACCACCATGGCCGTGCAATCGCGCCAGTTCCTCATCCGCTCCGTCCGCTACCTGGCCGCCGAGGCCGGGATTCGCCAGTTCCTCGACATCGGCACCGGCCTGCCGACGATGCAGAACACCCACGAAGTCGCGCAGGGTGTGGCGCCGGAAGCCCGGGTCGTCTACGTCGACAACGACCCGCTGGTGCTGGCGCACGCGAAGGCGCTGCTCGTGAACACCACACCGGAGGGTGAAACCCGCTATATCGACGGCGATTTCAATGATCCGGACGGGATCGTCGAGGCCGCCCGCGCGGTGCTCGACTTCGACAAGCCGGTCGCGGTGATGTTCATGGGCGTGCTGGGCCACTCGCCGACTGTCGAGCACATGCGAAACACCGTGTCCGCGTTCATGGACGCGGTGCCCTCGGGCAGTTACCTGTCTCTGCAGGACGGTTCGAACGAAGATCCGCTGTATGTCGCGCTGTGCGAGGGCTATGCGCAGACCGGCGGCGTGCCCTACATTCCGCGGTCCGCCGCGGAGATCCGGGCCTGCTTCGACGGGCTGGACATGGTCGACCCCGGCTTCGTGTCGATCACCGAGTGGCGGCCGGACCCGGTGGAGGTCGGCGAGATTCGCGCCAACTGCGGCTACGGCGCAGTCGCCCGCAAGCCGTAGCGATCTCCAGATCCTCCAGAGTGACCCGTGACGTGCTGTATTGAATGGCGCTGTTCGCGAGGCCCTGCGGTGTTACGCACGCTGCCTCCTCGGGCCGCCGTCTCACAGCGCTGATTGAATGGCGCTGTTCGCGAGGCCCTGCGGTGTTACGCACGCTGCCTCCTCGGGCCGCCGTCTCACAGCGCTGAGCGCACGTCACGGGTCATTCTGGACGAATCTCTAGTCGGCCAATGCCGCCATGGCGGCGTTGTGGCCGGGAATGCCGCTGACGCCGCCGCCGCGAACCGCTCCGGCGCCGCACAGCAGTACCGCGGGCAGGCCCGTCGCGACGCCCCAGCGGGCGGCGGGGTCGGCGGGGTCGGCGTCGTCGGAAAGGTAGGGGAAAGCTAGATCGCGGTGGAAGATGTGGCCGCCGGGCAGCCCGACCTCCCGCTCCAGCTCAGGCGGCGTGACGGCTTCCAGGCAGGGGCGGCCGTCGGCATCCGTGGCGAGGCAGTCGGCGATCGGCTCTGCCAATACCGCGTCGAGCTGAGCCAGGGTCGCCCGGACCGCGTCGGACTTGGCGCCATCGGGATCGGCGGCGAACAGTCGGGCGGGCACGTGCAGGCCGAACAGCGTGAGGGTGTGCGCGCCGGTCGCGGCCAGGTCCGCCATGATCGACGGGTCGGTGAGGGTGTGGCAGTACACCTCCGACGGCGGGCGGGCCGGGACGCGGCCGTCGGCGGCCTCGCGGTAGGCCCGCTCCAGCTGTGAATACGACTCGGCCACATGGAAAGTCCCCGCGAACGCGGCGCGCGGGTCGACCCCGGGATCGCGCAGCCGGGGCAGCCTGCGCAGCACCATGTTCACCTTGAGCTGGGCGCCTTCCGGCCGCTCGGGTTCCGGCGCGCCGAGCAGTCGGGCCAGTTCGAAGGGCGCGGCGTTCACCAGCACCCGCCGTGCCCCGGTGGTCCGGCCGGTCGAACCGTCGGTCCACCGCACCTCGGCGGACGCTCCGCCGGGATCGGTGTCGATGCCGACGACCTCGCAACCGGTGCGCAGGTGTGCGCCCGCGGCGAGGGCGGCCGCGCGCAGGGCGTCGGTGAGTGCGCCCATGCCGCCTACCGGCACCGTCCACTCCCCGGTGCCGCCGCCGATGACGTGGTACAGAAAGCACCGGTTCTGGCGCAGCGTCGGGTCGTGGGCGTGGGTGAAGGTGCCGATGAGAGCGTCGGTCAGCACCACGCCGCGGACGGTGTCGTCGGCGAACTCCGCTTCCAGCGTCTCGCCCAGCGGGCGCTCGAACAGCGCCTCCCACGCGGTCGAGTCGGCCACGGTGCGCCGCAGTTCGGCTCGGGTGGGAAGGGGCCTGGTCAGGGTCGGGAACACGCGCCGGGCGACGTCGCCGGTCATGCCGTAGAAACGCTGCCAGGCCGCGAAGTCCCGATCCGAGCCGGTCAACGCCACGAAGCTCGCGCGAGTGCGCTCGGCGGAGTCCCCGTCGATCAGCAACCCCCGGTCGCCGACCGGGGTATACGACCCAAACCTGCGCCGCCGCGTCTCGAACCGCAGGCCCAAGTCGGTGACGATGTGCCGGGGCAGCAGGCTCACCAGATACGAATACCGCGACATCCGCGCGTCGACCCCGGCGAAGATTCGCTCCGACACCGCGGCCCCGCCGACCCGCCCCAGCTTCTCGAGCACCAGCACCGACCGCCCCGCCCGCGCCAGGTACGCCGCCGCGACCAGCCCGTTATGCCCGGCCCCTACCACCACCACGTCATACCGCGCCTCGGTCGACTCCATCCCCCCATCCTCACACCCGTACCGCGCAGCCACACCCGCAGCTGCGGGTGTGGCTGCGCGGTACGGGTGTGAGTGTGCGGGTCAGCGGGGCGTGACGAAGCCGGGGGCGGCCAGCCAGTCGCGGGCGACGGCGGCCGGTTAGCGGCCGTCGATGTCGACTCGGCGGTTCAGCTCGGTGATGGTCTCGTTGGTGAGCAACCGGGATATGGGAGTCATGATCTCGATGACCTTGGGGTGGGCGCGGGCGAAATCCGCTCGCATCACCAGCGCGGCGTTGTACTTCGGGAAGAAGCCCAGGTCGTCGGTGAGCAGGCGCAGGCCCAGCGCCGGAATGCGGCCGTCGGTAGCCGCGACCGAGCCGAAGCGGCAGCGGCCCGCGTCCGCCGTGGCCTGGAACACCAGCGCGTCCTGTAGGAGCTGTTTGCGCACCTTCACGGTGTCGATCCCGTATTTGCGCGCCATGCCGGGCAAGCCATCCTGGCGCACGTTGAACTCGGTGCCCACGCAGATGGCGGCCTGCTCGGGGCGTGTGTCGACCAGCCGGGCATAGTCGGACAGCAACGCGACGCCGGTGGCGCGGGCCGTGCTCGCCGCGGTCGCCAGGGCATAGGTGTTGTTCATGGGCGCCATCGCGGCCCAGACCATTCCGTGGGACCGCAGGTCCGCGGCGCGGACGGCCTCGAACTGCGCGTCGGAGCCGGGCACCGGGTTCTGGTTGCCCAGGTAGTTGATCCAGCCGGTGCCGGTGTAGTCGTAGGCGACGTCGACCTGGCCGTGCAGCTGCGCGTCGCGCAGGCTGTTGGAGCCGACGATGGTGGTCAGGTCGCGCACCTGCGCGCCCGCCGCGGCGAGCGCGAACTCGATGAGGTATCCGAGAATCGTCTGCTCGGTGAAGTCCTTGGAGCCCACCGTAATCCGTACTCCGTCGAGCTCCGGCGCGGGCCGGATCGAGCCCGGGCCCACCGGCAGCGGCACCGCGCCCCCCGACTCCAGCCCGCACGCCGCCCCGATCGACAGCAGCACCCCCACGACACATCCCGCCATCCCGGGAAATATCCGGTCCCGAACGCGTCCTTCGTTCACACTGCTCGAACGAAGAACGCGTTTCCGACGACGGGGCGTCATCGCAGGCCCTTCGGGCCGAGGAAGCGTTCGGCGAGTGCGCCGAACCAATCGATCAGCAAGGCCAATGCCACGGTGAGCAGCGCACCCACCCACAGCGTGACGTTGTCGCGCAGCTTGTATCCGGTGTCGATGAGCACCCCGAGCCCGCCCGCGCTCACCAGGAACGACAGCGTGGCCGAGCCGACCGCCAGAACCAGGGAGGTGCGCAGCCCAGCCAGAATGTACGGAACGGCGAGCGGAAACTCGATGCGCCACAACACCATCGGCCGCGACATCCCCTGGCCGCGCCCCGCGTCGACGAGCGCGGCGGGCACCTGCCGGTAGCCGAGCATGGTGTTGTGCAACACCGGCAGCAGCGCCAGCGCAACAATCGGGGCGACACCCACCCAGAAGCCGGTGGCGCGGGTCACCAAGTAGCACAATACGATCAGGCCGATCGCGGGCGCGGAAGCGCCGATATTGGCCGCTCCCAAGATGATCGGTGCCACCCGGCGAAATCCGGGCCGGGTGAGCAGTGTGCCGAGCGGCACGGCGATGGCCACCACGATCGCGACCACCGCGGCGGTGATCAGCACGTGCTGCCAGCTCGCGGCGGCGATGGCGCGGGCGTTGATGCTGCTGCGCTGGGTGGCGGTGAGATCCCGGCTGAACGCCCAGCCCAGTACGCCGCAGGCCAGCGAGGCGGCCAGCACCGGCTGTACCAGCAACCGGATCCGTTCGGCCCGCGCCTGCGCTCTCATGAGCCGAGCCTCCGGGATGACTCGCGAGTTGCGGCCTGCGCACTTCGCGAGTCGTTCCGGAGGCTCGCGGCGGCCCCGCGAACGCCGGCCAGATGCGCGACCAGGGTGTCGACGGTGACCACACCCGCGTACGCGCCGCCGGGGCTGGTGACGACCGCGTGCGCGGTGCTCTCGGCCAACAGCGCCGACAACGCGTCCTGCAGCGTCGAATCATGGGACACAGTGCTGCCCAGTGGTTTTCCCACGTCCTCCAGGGACGCGGCGTGGGCGAGATCGGCCTGGGCGACCCAGCGCAGCGGCCTGCGCGCAGCGTCGACGATGAGGCCGGGGCCCGCGCCGAGGGCCTGGCGGGCGGCGTCGAGGTCGTCGCCGTCCGCGACGACGGGGCATTCGCGCAGCGGCACGTCGCGCACTCGGGTGAGGGTGAGTTGCTTGAGCGCCGCGTCCGAGCCTGCGAAGCCCGCGACCGTGGCGTCTGCCGGGTCGGCCAGAATGGCCGAGGGCGTGTCGTATTGCAGGATGCGCGAACGGTCCCCCAGGACCGCGATACGGTCGCCCAGCTTCACAGCCTCCGCGAAATCGTGGGTGACGAAGACGATGGTCTTGCGCAATTCCCTTTGCAGCCGCAGTAATTCGTCCTGGAGCAGCTCGCGGGTGATCGGGTCGACCGCGCCGAACGGCTCGTCCATCAGCAGCACCGGCGGATCGGCGGCCAAGGCGCGCGCGACGCCGACACGCTGCTGCTGGCCGCCGGAGAGCCCGCGCGGATAGCGGTCGCGGTAGAGCTCCGGGTCGAGGCCGACCAGCGCCAGCATCTCGTCGACGCGCGCGGCGGTCCGCTTGCGGTCCCAGCCGACGAGGCCGGGCACTGTCGCGATGTTGCGAGCGACCGTGAGGTGCGGAAACAGACCTGCCTGCTGAATGGAATAGCCGATGCCGCGACGCAGTCGGTCCGGGTTGACGGCGGTCACGTCCCGGCCGTCGATGGTGATCGTGCCCCCGGTGGGCTCGATGAGCCGGTTGATCATCCGCATGGTGGTGGTCTTGCCGCATCCGGACGGCCCCACGAGCGCCACCGTCGCACCGGCCGGAATCGTCATAGACACCGCGTCGACAGCCGGGTGCTGTTGTCCTGCATAGTGTTTGCTGACTTCGTCCAACACTATCTCGGCGCCGGAGACGGATTCAGGCATGGGCGCCTCCGCGGGTGGTGAGCGTGCCCGCGAGCAGCAGCAGCGCGTCCAGTGCGAGCGCGAGCACGACGATCAGGACGGTGCCCGTGAGAGCCTGCGGGACCGCGTTCGGACTGCCGAGCCGGGACAGCCCGGTGAAGATGAGGTTGCCGAGCCCCGGGCCCTTCGCGTATGCCGCTACGGCCAGGATGCCCATGATCATCTGGGTGCTGATCCGGATGCCCGCGAGGATCGCGGGCCACGCCAGCGGCAACTCGATGCGCGCCAGCACCTGCAGCCGGCTCATTCCGACGCCTTGCGCGGCGTCGGTCACCGCCGGATCGACGCCTGCCAGCCCGACGATCGTGTTGCGCAGTATCGGCAGCAGCGCATACAGCACCAGCGCGGTGACCGTGGGCGGAACGCCGAGCCCCAGCACCGGAATCAGCAATCCGAGCAGCGCGAACGACGGAACCGTCAGGATGATTCCGGCCGCGGCGGTAGCGGCCGCGGACCCGACCGGACTCCGGTACACCAGCACCCCCGCCGTCACCGCGATCGCCGCAGCGATCAGCACCGACTGCACCACCGCCGACGCGTGCAGCCAACTGTCGGTGGCCAATTGCCGCCGGTGATCAACGATGAAGTCCCACAGGGTATCCAGCGTCACACTCCTCCCGCGCTAGCAGTGTAGTACCGCTCCGCGATCCCGGCGTGCCACACCCGTTTCGCGCGTTTTAAACCGCAG
>JABFVX010000160.1 GCA_013362555.1 Mycobacteriaceae bacterium | reverse complement strand
GTGCATCCAACGCACGTCATGGGTCATTCTGGAGGTTTGCAGCCCGGCCAGAACGACCCATGAGTTGCAACTCGATGCACTCCCGTGGGTCATTCTGGAGGTTCAACGGTTGGCGTGGCTGTTCTGGCCGCCGCGCTGTTTCGCTTCCGTCGGCTGCGCCGCGGCGCCCTTGCGGCCCGCCTCGGCTGCGCGCTTCGGGTCGTTGTCGAAGCTGCCGCTGCTTGCCTTGCCGCCCTTGCTGGCGATCCGGCGCTGCTTTTCTTCATCCATCGCGGCGAAACCACGCCGACTCTGCGCCATGGTGTCCCTCCTCACGCGTGGGTGTCTCGGCTCGACGGGAACGTCCCGCCACCTTCGGGCTACCCAGCTGGAAACGGGGCAAACCGCGCCGCGGCCTACCGGCCTGCCACGGCGTGCAGGAAGAACGCCAGGTTCGCTGGCCGCTCAGCCAACCTGCGCATGAAGTAGCCGTACCACTGCGAGCCGTATGGCACGTACACCCGCACCCCGTATCCCTGCGCAGCCAGCCGCAACTGCGCGGAATCGCGGATGCCGAACAGCATTTGGTGTTCGAAACTGTCAACGCCCGCAGGCCTGCTCCGCGCTACCAGCTCGTGCGCCGCCTCGATCATCACCGGGTCGTGCGAGGCGACCATGGGATATCCCTGGCCGCCCATCAGCACCTCGAGACAGCGCAGGTACGACTGGTCGATGTCGGTTCTGGACTGGTGGGCTACCGTTTTCGGCTCCCGGTACGCGCCTTTGCACAACCGCACCCGCGAGCCGCGGCCGGCGAGCTCCTTGCAGTCCGCCTCGGTGCGGAACAGGTATGCCTGCAATACGACACCGAGCCAAGGGAATTCGCGCCGAAGCTCGGTGACCGCGGCCAGCGTGTCGTCGGTGGTGGTGTGGTCCTCGGCGTCGACCGTCACCCACACGCCGGACCGTTGTGCAGCCGCGCACAATCCGTGCAAGTTGGCCAGCGCCACCCGGCCGCCGTCACCCGGAAGCGCCTGGCCCAGCGCCGAGAGTTTGACCGACACTTCGCACTCCGGCACGACTGCGTCGAGCGCCGCGGACGGGCCCCGCGCAGGCCCGGCGGCGCGGCGCTCACGCTGGAGATCACCCAGCAGCGTCACCAAGCCCGCGTACTCCGCCAGCGCCGCGTCGGCCTGCGCCCGGTCGGTCGTGTCCTCGCCGAGGAAGTCGACCGTCACCATCCGGCCGGTGGACAACAGCGCCCGCGCGACCCCGAGCGCGTCGGCCATGTCCTCGCCCGCGATGAACCGCCGGACCAGGGCCCGGGCCGGACCGGTCGCGGTCACCGCCGACTTCATCCGCGGCGAGGCGGCGGCGGCCAGCATGAGGGGGCGCAGCGGATTCATGGCCGCGCCATGTGCGGGTACCGGTAATCAGTTGGCGGAACGGCAGTTTCCTTGATGGTGCGCGGCGACAGCCAGCGCAGCAGATTCAGTGGCGAGCCCGCCTTGTCGTCGGTGCCCGAAGCCCGCGCGCCGCCGAACGGCTGCTGGCCGACGACCGCGCCGGTCGGCTTGTCGTTGACGTAGAAGTTGCCCGCCGCGAAGCGCAGCGCCGCGTCGGCCCGGGCTACCGCCTGCCGGTCCTCGGCGATGATCGCGCCGGTGAGCGCATACGGCGCCGCCGCGTCCACCTCGGCGAGCATGTCGGCGAACGCCTGCTCGGTGCTGTCGTCGTAGAGGTAGACCGACAGGATCGGGCCGAAGTACTCAGTGGTGAAGGACTCGTCGCGCGGGTCCGACGCGCGCAGCACGGTCGGGCGGACGAACCAGCCCTCCCGGTCGTCGGACTCGCCGCCGACGAGGATGTCGACCCCGGCCGCCGCCTTCGCGCGGGCGATGGCGGCGGTGTTCTTCGCGAAGGCGCGGCGGTCGATCAGCGCGCCGCCGAACTGCGACAGGTCCGCCACGTCTCCGTAGCTCAATTCCGCAGTCTGCGTGAGGAAGTCGTCACCCATGGTGCGCCACAGCGACAGCGGAACATAGGCACGGGAAGCCGCGGAACACTTCTGGCCCTGGTACTCGAACGCGCCGCGAATCAGTGCGGTGCGCAGCACGTCCGGATCCGCCGACGAGTGCGCGACGATGAAGTCCTTGCCGCCGGTCTCCCCGACCAGCCGCGGATAGCTGTGGTAGCCGCCGATGTTCGCGCCGACCTCGCGCCACAGGTGCTGGAAGGTCGCCGTGGACCCGGTGAAGTGGATGCCCGCCAGCCTCGGGTCCGCCAGCGCCACCTCCGAGAGCGCGGCGCCGTCCCCGGTGACCAGGTTCACCACGCCGGGCGGGAGCCCGGCCTCCTCCAGCAACCGCATGGTGTACCACGCCGAAAGCGTCTGCGTCGGCGACGGTTTCCATACCACGGTATTGCCCAGCAGCGCGGGCGCGGTGGGCAGGTTGCCCGCGATCGCGGTGAAGTTGAACGGCGTGATCGCGTACACGAAACCCTCTAGCGGCCGGTAGTCGAGCCGGTTGGACACTCCCGGCACCGACAGCGGCTGCTGGGTGAAGATCTCCCGCGCGAACGCGACATTGAACCGCCAGAAGTCGACCAATTCGCACGGCGCGTCGATCTCGGCCTGAATGGCCGTCTTCGACTGGCCGAGCATGGTGGCCGCGGCCACCGTCTCGCGCCACGACCCGGCCCACAGGTCCGCGGCCCGCAACAGCACGGCGGCCCGCTCCTCGAACGGGAGCGCGCGCCATCCGGGCGCGGCAGCGCAGGCCGCGTCGACCGCGGCCCGGGCGTCGTCGTGGGTAGCGTGCGCCGCCGTCGCCAACACCTGTCGGCGCCGGTGCGGCGCCGACACCTCGAACCGCGCTCCGGCTCCGGTCCGGCGCTGCCCGCCGATGACCATCGGGACCTCGACCTGCTCGGCGCCGAGCTCGCCCAATTTGCCGACGAGCCGCTCCCGCTCCGGGCTCCCCGGCGCGAAGTCATGCACCGGCTCGTTGACCGGCAACTCGACCGCCCCTGGCATGAGCACAGGCTATAGCCCGCAACCGCCCCGCGCTTCCCGACTCACGAGTACGAACCTCCAGAACGACTCACGGAGTGCGGCGGACGCCCCTCACGGGTCGTCGTGACTGGGTTGCAAACCCTCCAGAATGACCCGTGACGTGCATCCAACGCACGTCACGGGTCATTCTGGAGGCTTTCCAACTCAGCCAATGTGGAACTCAGGCCAGGCGGGCTACCGCGGCGGCGATGCGGTCGTCGGGGGCAGTGAGGGCGGCGCGGATGTGGCGGGCGCCCGCGGGGCCGTAGAACTCGCCGGGGGCGACGAGAATGCCGCGCTCGGCGAACCACCCGACGGTGTCGCGGCACGGCTCGTCGCGGGTGGCCCACAGGTACAGGCCAGCCTCGGAGTGTTCGATGCGCAGGCCCGCCCGTTCCAGGGCCGGGCGCAGCGCGGCGCGGCGGGCGCGGTAGCGCTCGCGCTGGGCGGCGGCGTGCTCGTCGTCGCGCAGGGCGGTCGTCATCGCCGACTGCACCGGGAACGGCACCATCATCCCGGAGTGTTTGCGCACCGCGAGCAGCTCGGCGACCAGCCGCGGGTCGCCGGTGACGAACCCGGCGCGATAGCTCGCCAGGTTGGAGGTCTTCGACAGCGAGTGGACCGCGAGCAGCCCGGTGTGGTCGCCCCCGGACACGGCCGGATCCAGGATCGAGGCCGCGCCGCCCTCCCAGACCAAGCCGAGATAGCACTCGTCGGACACCACGACGGCGTCGCGCTCGCGCGCGAAGGCGACCACCTTGCGCAGGTGCTCTACGCCGAGCACTCGGCCGGTCGGGTTGGCGGGCGAGTTCAGATAGATGAGCGCGGGCCGCTCCGGCCCGAGGCGCGTCAGCCCGTCCGCGCGCAGGATGCGGGCGCCTGCGAGCAGCGCGCCGACCTCGTAGGTCGGGTACGCCACCTCGGGCACGACGACCAAGTCCCGGGGGCCGAGGCCGAGCAGCCGCGGCAGGGTCGCGATCAGCTCTTTGGTTCCGATGACGGGCAGCACCGCCGCCGGGTCGATGCCGGACACGCCGAAACGCCGCTGCATCGCCTCGACCGCGGCCGCCCGCAGCTCGGGCGTGCCGTGCGTGGCGGGGTAACCCGGCACCGCGGCCACCGCCGCCAGCGCCCGCTGGATCAACGGCGGCACCGGATCCACCGGGGTCCCGACCGACAGGTCGACGATGCCGTCCGGATGCGCCGCCGCCACGGCCTTCGCCCCCGCGAGCGTGTCCCACGGAAACTCCGGCAACAGCGCCGACACCCGCACCCGGCCTTCGTCCCGAAGGCGTTCTTCATCCACACTGTTCGAACGAATGACGCCTTCGGGACTCCGGTCTGCCTCCGACGGCACTGTCAGCCTTCGGCCATCGGCGGCAGGGCCTTGATGAAGGGCGGGTCGTAGTCGACCTTGCCCAACTTGGCCGCGCCGCCGGGCGAACCGAGGTCGTCGAAGAAGTCCACGTTGGCGCTGACGTAGCCGGTCCATTGATCAGGAGTGTCGTCTTCGTAGAAGATCGCCTCGACCGGGCACACCGGCTCGCAGGCGCCGCAGTCGACACATTCGTCGGGGTGGATGTAGAGCATGCGGCCACCCTCGTAGATGCAGTCGACGGGGCACTCTTCAACACACCCCTTGTCCATCACGTCGACGCATGGCTCAGCGATGATGTACGGCAACTTGTTGCTCTCCTACTCGTGTCGCGGCAGGTGTCCAGTATTCACACCCGGACGTCTCGTACCGACACCGCGTCCCCGACCAAGCCTGCCCTAATCGCAGGGCCTTGCGCCAGTTGAGAGTAGTCAGTGTGACGCTGTCGCACCGGCCTGCCGATGCCTTCGGCGATTTCGCGCAGCTCGGCAACGGTTTTCGCGGATCCGTGCTGGGAGCCCGCCATGCGCGAGATGGTCTCCTCCATCAAGGTTCCGCCCAGGTCGTTGGCGCCGCCCTGCAGCATGACGCGGGTGCCGGTGGTTCCGAGCTTGACCCAGCTCGTCTGGATGTTCGGAATCCGGCCGTGCAGCATGATCCGAGCCAGCGCGTGCGCGGCGCGGTTGTCGCGGATGGTCGGGCCGGGCCGGGCCGCTCCCGCGAGGTACAGCGGCGCGGACTGGTGCACGAACGGCAGCAGCACGAACTCGGTGAATCCGCCGGTCTCGTCCTGGATGCCGCGCAGCACCCGCAGGTGGCCGACCCAGTGCTTGGGGCTGTCGACGTGCCCGTACATCATCGTGGAGCTCGACCGCAGCCCGACCTGGTGCGCGGTGGTGATCACGTCGATCCAGCTCGCGGTGGGCAGCTTGCCTTTGGTGAGCACCCAGCGCACCTCGTCGTCGAGAATTTCCGCGGCCGTGCCGGGGATGGTGTCCAGCCCGGCCTCGCGCAGCGCCGTCAGCCAGTCCCGGATGGACTCGCCGCCGCGCGAGGCGCCGTTGACGATCTCCATCGGACTGAACGCGTGCACATGCATCGACGGCACTCGCCGCTTCACCGCGCGCACCAGGTCGGCGTATCCGGTGACCGGGAGCTCCGGGTCGATGCCGCCCTGCATGCAGACCTCGGTGGCGCCTTCGACGTGGGCTTCCCAGGCGCGGTCGGCGACCTCGTCCAGCGAGAGACGCTCTTCCGATCTGTCCCCCTTGCGCTGCGCGAACGCGCAGAACCGGCAGCCGGTGTAGCAGATGTTGGTGAAGTTGATGTTCCGGTTCACCACGTAGGTGACGGTGTCGCCGACCGCGTCGCGGCGCAGGTCGTCGGCGAGCGCCGCGACCGCGTCGAGGCCGGGGCCGTCCGCGGTGGCCAGCGCCAGGTACTCGGCGTCGGAGAGCGCGGCGGGGTCCTTCTCCGCCGCCCGCAGCGCGGCGGCGACGTCGGAGTCCAGCCGTTCGGCGGCGGTACCGACGGCGGCACTGCCTTGGCCCTGCGTGGTTACGCGAGCTGCCTCCTCGGGCCCTGACGCTCGCGCCTCGGCAGCGAGTTCCTTGGCCTGCTCGCGAATGGTGTCCCAGTCGCCGAAGGCGCCGAAGCCGCCGTCGAGGGCGACGTCGCTGCGGGTGTCGGTGTTGCGGCCGTCGATGTCGATGGCGGTGTTGAGGTCGACGCGGCCCGCCGAGTCCCACGCAGCGTCCGGCTCCTGCCACGGCAGCCCGGCCGGGACGGCGTCGGGCCGGGCCAGGCCGGTGCGCGGATCGGTGAGCGCGGCGACGTGCGCGCCGATGCGGGGGTCGATCCACGGGTGGCCGGCGCGGACGTACTTGGGGTGCGCGGAGGTGCGCTCCACCAGCTCGAAGCCGGCCTCCCTGGTGACGGCGGCGAGGGTGTCCAGATTCGGCCAGGGCCGCTCGGGGTTGACGTGGTCCACCGTCACCGGCGACACCCCGCCCCAGTCGTCGACACCCGCCCGCAACAGCGCCAGGCAATCCGCGGCGGACACCAGGTTCGGCGGGGCCTGCACCGAGACGTCCGGGCCGAGCAGCACCCGGGTGACCGCCACGGTAGCGAGGAACTCCTCGATGTCGGCGTCCGGGGCGTCGCGCATGACGGTGTCGTCCTTGGCCCGGAAGTTCTGCACGATGACTTCCTGAATGTGGCCGAAGGCCTTGTGCTGCTTGCGGATCGCCATGATCGACTCGGCCCGCTCGGTCTTGGTCTCGCCGATCCCGACCAGGATGCCGGTGGTGTAGGGCACCGACAGCCTGCCCGCGTCGGTGATAGACCGCAAGCGCACAGCCGGGTCCTTGTCGGGGCTGCCGTAGTGGCAGCCGCCCTTGTCGGTGAACAGGCGGGTCGCGGTGGTCTCCAGCATCATGCCCATGGACTGCGCCACCGGCTTGAGCCGGGCGATCTCGTCCCAGGTCATCACGCCGGGGTTCAGATGCGGCAGCAGGCCGGTCTCCTCCAGCACCCGGATGGAGACCGCGCGCAGGTAGTCGATGGTCGAGTCGTACCCGCGCTCGTCCAACCACTGCCGCGCCTCCGGCCAGCGGTCCTCCGGGCGGTCACCGAGTGTGAAAAGGGCTTCCTTGCAGCCCAATTCGGCGCCGCGGCGGGCAATGTCGAGCACCTCGTCGGCTTCCAGGTACATGCCGTGGCCCGCGGCGCGCAGTTTGCCGGGCACGGTGACGAAGGTGCAGTAGTGGCATTTGTCGCGGCACAGCTTGGTGAGCGGAATGAAGACGTTGCGGGAATAGGTGATGGTCCGCGCGCCCGATCCGGCCAGGCCCATCCGGTTGTCGATGCCCGCGTCGCGTACCCGGGCCGCGCTCGCGCAGAGGTCGACGAGGTCGTCACCGCGTGCATGCAGCAGCACAGCGGCCTCGTCGACGTTCAACGTGGCGCCGTCTCTGGCCCGCCGCAAGGCTCTGCGCAGGGCCGACGCCGTGGGCGTCAGGTCGGGTTGCGAACCCATGTTCTCGATCATGCCGCACTCATCCCGACAACGCTCCCTTCGACGCCCGTGATCGGAACAACCGGGCCCCACCGGAAACTATTTCATCTGCCGCCCCGCAGCCACCCGGCCGGTCCACACCCGTTTCGCGCGTCT
>JABFVX010000309.1 GCA_013362555.1 Mycobacteriaceae bacterium | reverse complement strand
TGTGGGTTTCAACGCGCGAAACGGGTGTGGCGGCGCTATGTCAGCGCGATCTTGACTTGGCAGTTGCGCTCTTCGTGGCTCAGGACCCGGCCTGTCACGCGGGCGCCGAGCCGCGGCAGGCGCAGGCCGCGCGGCAGTGCGACGGTCTCGGCGAGACCGAGGACGGCGGGCAGGTCGTCGAGCCGGAGGAACACCCCGAAGGGCTGTCGCCCGATGACCACGCCGGCGACCGAAGTCCCGATCGGCAAGGCCCGCACCGTATCCGGCCACGCGCCTCGGACGACCCTCGCCGGATACGCATCCAGATCCGGCCATCTCCACTCGCTCATGCACCGATGATGCACGCCGCTGACGAGCCCGAAAGACCTTTTGGCGGAAGCGGACACCGAGCCGAAACATCTACTGCGTCTACTACATCTACCGAGTTCCGGAACGACCCATGACTTGCGCCTGACGCAACTCATGTGTCGTTCTGGACAATTCAATCAGCCGAGGAGGGTGCGGACGACGCCGTCGGCGAGCAGGCGGCCCCGGTCGGTGAGGATCAGGCGGCCTGCGCTGATTCGGGCCAGGCCGTCGGCGACGACGGTGTCGGCGGCGGCGCGCCCGGCGGCGTCGAGCTTTGACAGCGGGAGCCCGGTGCGCAGCCGGACGCCGAGCATGACGGTCTCGGTGTAGCGCTGCTCGGCGGTAAGAATCTCGAAATCCGCTGCCGGTAGGCCGTTTTCGGTGGCCGCGGCGTAGCGGGCGGGGTGTTTGACGTTCCACCACCGCACTCCGCCGACGTGACTGTGCGCACCCGGGCCCGCGCCGAGCCAGTCGCCGCCGTCCCAGTAGCCGAGGTTGTGGCGGCACTGCGCGGCCGGGTCGGACGCGGCGGCCCAGTTGGAAACCTCGTACCAGTCCAGTCCCGCCGCGGCGAGTCGGTTGTCGATGCGTTCGTAGCGTGCGGCGAGCACGTCGTCGTCGGGCGCGGGCAGCTCGCCGCGGCGGATCCGCCGCGCCAACGCGGTGCCGTCCTCGACGATGAGCGCGTATGCGGACACGTGGTCCACCCCCGCGCCGAGCACAGCGTCCAGCGTGAGGTCCAGGTCCTCGTCCCGCTCTCCCGGAGTGCCGTAGATGACGTCCAAATTGACGTGGTCGAACCCGGCCGCCCGCGCTTCCAGCGCCGCGGCCGCCGCCCGCCCCGGCGTGTGGGTGCGGTCCAACACCGCCAACACGTGGCGCGCCGCCGACTGCATCCCCAGCGAAACCCGGGTGTAGCCGGCCGCCCGAATCCGATCGAAGAACTCCGGCGAGGTGGACTCGGGATTCGACTCGGTCGTCACCTCGGCTGCGGCAGCCAGCCGGAACCGCTCCCGCACCGCGTCCAGCACCGCCGCGAGCCCGTCGCCGCCGAGCAGCGACGGCGTCCCGCCGCCGACGAACACCGTGGCCACCTCGGGCGCCCCGAACCGGTCCGCCGCGGCCGTCAGCTCGCGTCGCAGCCCGCTTAGCCACGACGCCGGCGACGACGAACTTCCGAGCTCGCCGGCGGTGTAGGTGTTGAAGTCGCAGTATCCGCACCGCGTCGCGCAGAACGGCACGTGCACGTAGATCCCGAACGGCCGCGTCCCCAGCCCCGCCAGCGCGGCCTCGGGCACCTCGAACTCCGCAGCAGTCACCCGCCCATCCTCCCAACCGCCTTTCCCCGTTCCGGAACGGCCCATCACTTGCTCCTGTCGCAACTCGTAGGTCGTTCCGGAAGGAGCCTTGGTAGATTTAGGTGACCGTCCAGTTTTTCCTGTGACATTTACCGCAGAACCACGGAAAATGCAGGCCCGGGGGTTGTGACGGGGGGCACCCATGGCACACTTAGCGTTGTGAACGGATTGGTTACCACTCTGGTGCGTCGACGCCACGTCGACTTCGGACGGATGGGCAGCAGCTGCTGTCGGTAGCGGCTCGCACCAAGGTTCACCAGATCAGACCAATCCCAGGAGCGACCATGACGTCGAATTCCGCAGCTCCGGACGCGTCGGCGAAGCCGACCCCGCGCGCCCGCACCCCACGCCCGGTGAAGAGGAAATCCGAGGGGCAGTGGGCGCTGGGCTACCGTGAGCCGCTGAACCCGAACGAGCAGAGCAAAAAGGACGACAACCCGCTCAACGTGCGGGCCCGCATCGAGAACATCTACGCCAAGACCGGGTTCGACGGCATCGACAAGGCCGATCTGCGCGGCCGCTTCCGCTGGTGGGGCCTCTACACCCAGCGCGAACAAGGCTACGACGGCACGTGGACCGGCGACGAGAACATCGACATCCTCGAAGCCAAGTACTTCATGATGCGCATCCGCTGCGACGCTGGCGCGCTCAACCTCGCGCAACTGCGCACGATCGCGGGGATCTCGACGGAGTTCGGCAGGGACACCGCGGACCTGTCCGACCGGGAGAACGTCCAGCTGCACTGGGTCGAGGTGGAGAACGTCCCGCAGATCTGGCAGCGACTCGAGGACGTGGGCCTGAAGACCACCGAAGCCTGCGGCGACTGCCCGCGCGTGGTGCTCGGCTCGCCGCTGGCCGGGGAGTCGCTGACCGAAGTGCTCGACCCGACCCCGGCCATCGACGAGATCGTGCGCCGCTACATCGGCGACAAGCGCTATTCGAACCTCCCGCGCAAGTTCAAGACCGCGATCTCCGGCCAGCAGGATGTCGTGCACGAGATCAACGACGTGGCCTTCGTCGGCGTCGACCATCCAGAACACGGCCCCGGCCTGGACCTGTGGGTCGGCGGGGGCCTGTCGACCAACCCGATGCTGGCGCAGCGGGTCGGCGCGTGGGTGCCGCTGGACGAGGTGCCGGACGTGTGGGAGGCGGTCGTCGCGCTGTACCGCGACTACGGCTACCGCAGGCTGCGCACCAAGGCCCGGCTGAAGTTCCTCGTCAAGGACTGGGGCATCGAGAAGTTCCGGGAGGTTCTCGAAACCGAGTACCTGAAGCGGAAACTGCTCGACGGCCCGGCCCCGGAGCAGCCGACCCGGCCGATCGACCATGTCGGCGTGCAGAAGCTCCGCAACGGCACGAACGCCGTCGGCTTCGCCGCCATCGCGGGCCGCGTCTCGGGCACCATTCTGGCGAAGGTCGCCGACGCCGCCGAGCGGGCGGGTTCGGACCGGATCCGCTTCACGCCGTACCAGAAGCTGATCGTGCTCGACGTGCCCGACGACAAGGTCGAAGACCTCATCGACGAGGTCGGGCAGCTCGGCTTGGCCGCCCGCCCGTCGCCGTGGCGGCGAAATCTGATCGCCTGCAGCGGCATCGAGTTCTGCAAGCTGTCGTTCACCGAAACCCGCAAGCGCTCCCAGGCTCTCGTGCCGGAGCTGGAGAAGCGCTTGGCGGACCTGAATGCCCGGCTGGACGTGCCCGTGACGGTCAATATCAACGGCTGCCCCAACTCCTGCGCCCGCGCGCAGATCGCCGATATCGGATTCAAGGGCCAGCTGATCGACGACGGCAGCGGGAATCACGTGGAGGGTTTCCAGGTTCACCTTGGCGGCAGCCTCGGCTTCGACAGCGCCTTCGGGCGCAAGCTGCGGCAGCACAAGGTAACCAGTGGCGAGCTCGGCGACTACATCGAACGCCTCGTCCGAAATTTCATCAAGCAACGCCACGAGGGTGAGCGGTTCGCGCAGTGGGCCGTTCGCGCCGACGAGGAGGATCTGCGATGAGCGCCGCACCGATCGACACCACCGCATCGAGAGCGGACGAGCTCCGCGCCATCGCCGAACGGGGCGCCGCGGAGTTGGGACCCGACGCCACCGCGCAACAGTTGTTGCGGTGGACCGAGGAGAACTTCGGCGCCGATTACATCGTCGCGTCGAACATGCAGGCCGGCGTGCTGGTGCAACTCGCCGCCGAGGTTCGTCCAGGCGTCGACGTACTCTTCCTCGACACGGGCTACCACTTCGCCGAAACCTACGGCACTCGCGACGCGGTCGCCTCGGTCTACGGCGTGAACCTGGTCAATGCCGAACCGGAAACCACTGTCGCGCAGCAAGATCAGCTCCTCGGCAAGGACCTGTTCGCCCGGGACCCGAACGAATGCTGCAGGCTGCGCAAGGTCGTTCCGCTGCAGAAGACGCTGGCGGGCTACCGCGCCTGGGTCACCGGCATCCGCCGGGTGGAATCGCCCACCCGCGCCAACGCGCCGCTGATCTCCTACGACGAGGCGTTCGGGCTGGTGAAGATCAACCCGATCGCCGCCTGGTCCGACGACGACCTGGACTCCTACATCGAGGCGCACGGAGTTCTGGTGAACCCCCTGGTCGAAGAGGGCTACCCCTCCATCGGCTGCGCCCCTTGCACCCGGAAGCCGGAAGCCGGGGCGGATACGCGCAGCGGACGCTGGGCCGGGCTGGCCAAGACCGAATGCGGGCTGCACGCCCCGACCCCCGCAGGAGCGCCATCATGAGCACAGCGGCAGCCGCACCCGAGGCAGGATCGGAGGCCGCGGACGGGAACCGCGTCGACACGCTGTCGGCGCTCGAGTCCGAAGCCATCCACATCTTCCGCGAGGTGGCAGGAGAATTCGAGCGGCCGGTGATCCTGTTCTCGGGCGGCAAGGACTCCACCGTGCTGCTGCACTTGGCACGCAAAGCCTTCTGGCCCGCGCCGCTGCCGTTCCCGGTGCTGCACGTGGACACCGGGCACAACTTCCCGGAAGTGCTCCAGTTCCGCGACCACGTCGTCGAGAAGTACGGGCTGCGATTGCACGTCGCCAAGGTCGAGGACTACCTCGCCGACGGCAGGCTCGCCGAGCGGCCGGACGGCATCCGCAATCCGCTGCAAACGGTTCCGCTGCTGGACGCCATCTCCGAGCACCGCTTCGACGCGGTGTTCGGCGGCGGCCGCCGCGACGAGGAGCGCTCGCGCGCCAAGGAACGGATCTTCTCGCTGCGCAACGCCTTCGGGCAGTGGGACCCGAAACGGCAGCGGCCCGAACTCTGGAACCTCTACAACGGCAGGCACGCGCCCGGTGAGCACGTGCGGGTGTTCCCGCTGTCCAACTGGACCGAGCTGGACATCTGGCGCTACATCGCGCGCGACGACATCGAGCTGGCGAGCATCTATTACGCGCACGACCGGGAGGTCTACCAGCGCGACGGCATGTGGATGGCGCCCGGCTCGTGGGGCGGTCCGCGCGACACCGAGACTCCGGAGATCCGAAAGGTCCGCTACCGCACCGTCGGCGACGGCTCCACCACCGGCGCGGTGCTGTCCGACGCGGCCGACAACGAGGCCATCCTGGCCGAGGTCGCCGCGTCTCGGCTCACCGAGCGAGGCGCCACCCGCGGCGACGACCGCGTGTCGGAGGCCGCCATGGAAGACCGCAAGCGAGAAGGGTACTTCTGATGAGCGACCTACTACGGCTGGCAACGGCGGGCAGTGTGGACGACGGGAAGTCGACTCTCGTCGGGCGCCTGCTGTGGGACACGAAATCGGTGCTGGCCGACCAGGTCGACGCGGTCACTCGCGCCTCCGTCGACAGGGGGCTGGCGACGCCGGACCTCTCGCTTCTGGTGGACGGGCTCCGCGCGGAGCGCGAGCAGGGCATCACCATCGACGTGGCCTACCGCTACTTCGCCACGCCGAAGCGGTCTTTCGTGCTGGCCGACACCCCCGGCCACGTGCAGTACACCCGCAACACCGTGTCCGGCGCCTCCACCGCGCAATTGGTGATTCTGCTGGTCGACGCCCGCAAAGGCGTGATCGAGCAGACTCGCAGGCACGCGGCGGTGCTCGCGCTGCTCGGCGTGCCGAAACTGGTGCTCGCGGTGAACAAGATCGACCTGGCCGAGCAGCCCGCCGCCGTGTTCGAGGAAATCTGCACCGAATTCGGCAGGCTCACCAAGGCGTTGGGCTGGCGGCCGGAAGACGTCCAAGCCATTCCGGTGTCGGCGCTGCACGGCGACAACGTCGCTACCCGATCCGACAACACTCCCTACTACGGCGGCCCCTCGCTGCTCGAGCACCTGGAGACGGTACCGGTGCAGTCCGAGCGCACCGACAAGCCGGAGCTCGGGCTGCGGTTCCCGGTCCAGTACGTGATCCGCCCGCGCACCCCCGAATACCCCGACTACCGCGGTTACGCGGGACTGGTCGCCGCGGGCTCGGTCGCGGTGGGCGACGCGGTCGTCGTGCTGCCCTCCGGCATCCGCACGACGGTCAGCGGAATCGACACTCCGGACGGGGCGCGCCGGCGTGCCGACGAAGGGCACAGTGTCACACTCCTGCTCGCCGACGACGTCGACATCTCCCGCGGCGACACCATCGCCGCCGTCGACGACGCGCCGGAGCCGATCGGCGACTTCGACGCCACGGTGTGCTGGCTCGGCGACAAGCCGCTGCGCCCGGGCGCGCGACTGCTGCTCAAGCACGGCACCCGCACCACCCAGGCCATCGTGGGAACCATCCCGCAGCGCCTCGACGAGCAGCGGCTGGCCGCGGTGGAGAATCCGGACTCGCTGTCGCTCAACGACATCGGACTGATCTCCGTGCGCGTCGCGGAACCGATCGTGGCCGACCACTACGACGTCAACCGCCACACCGGCAGCTTCCTGCTCATCGACCCGGCGGGCGGCAACACGCTGGCCGCCGGTCTGGTGGGCGACGTGCTCAGCACCATCGAGGTCGGCGAGCCGGCGTAATCCCCATGTTCACCGACCCCTGGAACGATCCCCGGCGTGCGTTGGACACACGTCGCGGGTCGTTCCGGACGTCACACTCGGCAGCGCCCGCTCTGATCGCCGTCGCGCACGGCAGCCGTGACCCGCGATCGGCGCACACCGCCGCCGCGGCCGCGGACCGCCTGCGGCAAGCGAGACCGGATCTGGACGTTCGATTGGCGTTCCTCGACCTCAACGCTCCGTCGGTGCTCCAGGTGATCGACGCCGTTGCCGCCCAAGGACACCGGTCGGCCGTCGTCGTTCCCCTACTTCTGGGCAGCGCCTTCCACGCTCGGGTGGACCTCCCCGGGCTGCTGGCGACCGCGGCAGCGCGCCACCCGCAGCTCCGGCTCGTCCAGGCCGACGTACTCGGCGCGGATCCCCGACTGCTCGACGTGGCGCGAGAACGCCTGGCGGACATGGGCGTCGACCCTTGCGACCCGTCGGTCGGAGTGGCCGTGGCAGCGGTGGGATCCTCCTCCGCCGCTGCCAACGCCGACACCGCCGACGTCGCGCACCGCCTCGGGCGTCGCGCGGCCTGGCTGGTGGAGAGCTGCTTCGCCACTGCCGCGCCGAGCCTCGCGACCGCGGCGGCGGCCCTGCGCCGTCGCGGCGCACGCCGGATCGTGGTGGCTCCCTGGTTCCTGGCGCCCGGCCTGCTCACCGACCGGCTCGCCGCCGACGACCTGCCGATGGCCGCGCCGATCGGTCCCCACCCGCTGCTCGCCGCGGTGATCCTCGACCGCTACCGCGCCGCCACAACTCTTCTCGCCACCGCCGCCTGACTGCCTTCCCTCCCTCCACAACGACCCATGACGTGCGCCTGACGCACCTCACGGGTCATTCTGGAGGCTGATTTCCCGGGTGACGCCGATGTCGTC
>JABFVX010000354.1 GCA_013362555.1 Mycobacteriaceae bacterium | reverse complement strand
CTGAAGCCCACGGTGAACTGGGTGAAACCGGCTTCGACGTAGGCGGGCGCCTCCTGCGGGCCCGGCCAGGAGGTGGAGCGCTCGATTCGCGCCGGGTCGGTGTTGACGGCTTCGCAGTGTTCGGCGAGGACGGCGGACTTGTGCCGCAGGGCGTCGAGACCGGGGAAGCAGTGCCAGATATCGGCGTATTCGGCCACCAGCCGCAACGTCTTGCGCTCGCCGCCGCCGCCGATCAGGATCGGAATGTTTCTGGTGGGTGCGGGATTGAGGAGCTTCCAGCGGGAGGTGATGCGCTCCAGGCCTTCCCGCAGCCCGGCCAGCCTGCTGCCCGGCGTGCCGAAATCGTATCCGTAGGCGGCATAGTCTTTTTCGAACCAGCCCGCGCCGATGCCGAGGATCAGTCGGCCGCCGCTGATGTGGTCCACCGTGCGGGCCATGTCCGCCAGCAGATCCGGGTTCCGGTACCCGACGCACGTGACCAGCGCCCCCAGTTCCACCCGCTCGGTCTGCTCGGCGATGGCTCCGAGCATCGTCCAACATTCGTAGTGCGCGCCGTCCGGGTCACCGGTGAGTGGGTAGAAGTGGTCCCAGTTGAAGACAATGTCCACCCCGGCGTCTTCCGAGCGCCGGACCGCGTCGCGAATGAGGCGGTATTCGGGCGCGTGCTGAGGTTGCAGCTGGACACCGATGCGGATCGGTCGCGTCATCCTTCGACTGTAGGTCATCCGTGCCCCTGCCCGCGGCCCATGACAGCGTCGAGACAGCGTCCAGGATGACCCATGACGTGCGTCCAACGCACTCCACGGGTCATTCTGGAGGGGGTTTGAGTTCTTTGCCTGAACTGCCACTGAACTCGCGTTGCGAGGGGGTAGCTTGCATCCATGGCCTCCGTGACTTTCGAGCAGGCGACCCGCAACTACACCGATACCGAGCGTCCTGCCCTGGACCGCCTGGACCTGGCCGTGGCGGACGGAGAATTCCTGGTTCTGGTCGGCCCGTCCGGATGCGGCAAGTCCACCTCGCTGCGGTTGCTGGCGGGGCTGGAACCGGTGAGCTCCGGCCGCATCCTCATCGACGACCGCGACGTCACGGCCGCGGATCCGCGCGAGCGCGACGTGGCGATGGTGTTCCAGAACTACGCCCTCTATCCGCATATGACCGTGGCCGAGAACATGGGCTTCGCACTGAAGATCGCGAAGGTCGGCAAGGCCGAACGCGCGCAGCGCGTGCTCGCGGCCGCGGCCATGCTCGACCTGGAGCCGTATCTGGACCGCAGGCCGAAGGACCTGTCCGGCGGACAGCGGCAGCGCGTCGCGATGGGTCGGGCAATCGTGCGGCGCCCCAAGGTGTTCCTGATGGACGAGCCGCTGTCGAACTTGGACGCCCGGCTGCGGGTGCAGACCCGCACCCAGATCGCCCAGTTGCAAAGGCAATTGAGCACCACCACGGTCTACGTCACGCACGACCAGGTGGAGGCGATGACCATGGGAGACCGGGTCGCCGTGCTGCGCGACGGGGTGTTGCAGCAGTGCGCGAGTCCGCGGGAGCTGTATCGCAGTCCGGCGAACCTGTTCGTCGCGGGCTTCATGGGCTCGCCCGCGATGAACCTGTTCACGCTTCCGATTGCGGATCGTGCTGTTTCACTGGGCGATTGGATAATTCCGGTGCCTCGCGACATTCTCGCCGCCGGGCACGCGGAAGTCGTGGTCGGCATCCGGCCCGAGCATTTCGAGGTGGGCAGCCTGGGGGTCGAAGTCGAGGTCGACGTGGTCGAGGAGCTCGGCTCGGACGCCTTCATCTACGGCCGGGTCGCCGCGGGCGCCGGCGACCCGAACGCCGAGCATCCGGTGGTGGCCCGAGCCGACTGGCGCGACCCGCCCGAGCGAGGCGCCCGCATCCGCCTGTACCCGGACTTCGCCCACGTCTATTTCTTCAGCGCGACTCCTGACGGCACTCGTTTCGAAACACGCTGAGGCAGTGTGTGATCGGACTGTGACGATCCTGCGCAACTGGCCGTGGCGAGCCGGTGTCCGTCGCTACACTCCCGATCGTGAGCTCGAATTATGTGTCTGATCTGTTCACACTGAACGGATTGGTCGCCGTGGTGACCGGGGGGAGTTCGGGCATCGGCAGGGCCGCCGCCGAGGCGCTCGGCCGCGCGGGGGCACGGGTAGTGCTGATCGCGCGCAACCGGCGCAGGCTCGAGATCGCCGCCGACTCGCTTGTCGACCACGGCTGTTCGGCCGCGTTCATTTGCGCTGACCTGTCCGAACGCGGAGCCGTTCGGCAGGCCGCGGACGCGGCCGCCGAGCCGTTCGGCGAGCCGGACATCCTGATCAATTGTGCGGCGGTAAACCTGCGGCCGCACCTGTCGCAGCTCACGGAGCGGGACTGGGACACCACGCTGGCCACCAACCTCACCGCCCCGTTCCTGTTCGGGCAGCGCTACGGACCGGTGATGGCCCGGCAGGGGTGGGGTCGAATCATCAATGTCGCGTCTCAGCAGACGATTCGGGCCTTCGACAACAGCGGCGCCTACGGCGTCTCCAAAGCCGCGGTGTCGGCGCTGACCCGCTCGCAGGCCGAGGCGTGGTCGGCGCACGGCGTGCGGGTCAACGCGATCGCTCCCGGGCTGGTCAAAACCCCGCTCAGTGCAGCGCTTTTCGACAACACCGACCGCACCGAGGCGATGGCCCGCCGCACCATGGTGGGCCGCAACGGGGACGTGGACGACTTCGCGGGACTCGCCGTGTTCCTCGCGGGCCGCGCCTGCGACTACCTCACCGGCCAGACTATTTTCCTCGACGGCGGCTTCTCCGTGAGTTGACCTCCAGAATGACCCGTGACGTGCATCGAGCGCACGTCACGGGCCATTCTGGACGGCTTACAGCGGGGTGCGCATCAGCAGGACGTTGTACTGCGAGTGCACGGTGACCAGGTAGTACAGGTCGCGGCCGGTTTGGTAGGGGAAGATCATCGGGGCGTAGGCCGTTGGGAGAGCGCGGGTGTCGATGAGCACCTGCGGCGGGGTCCACGGTCCCTGTGGTGCGGGCGCCGTGCGCATGACGACGGAGTTCCACGGGTCCGTGGTCAGCATGACGAACCGGTGCAGGTACTCGTTCCACATCACCGACAGCTCGCCGACCCCGCCGACGATCGGCGCGGCCGCCGTGGCCTTGCGCGTCCAGCGTTTGCCGTCCCAGTACTCATAGGCGTCATAATCGGCGATCGCGCCCTCGGGCACCCGGGACACGAAGCCCGGGTTGTCGCGTCCCGGCGGCGTGCCGAAACGGTAGACGTGCCCGTCGCTCTTCACGTAGGCGCTCATCTGGAAGTTCTCGTAGCCGTCGACGTTCGTGCGACGGGTGGCGGGCAGCTCGACCCAGTTCTGGCCGTTGTCGCCCGAGACGGCGAGGCTGGTGAAGTTGGTGGACCAGCGGCCGTCCTGCTTCCATTGCCGCACCGACATCATCGACAGGTACTGCACCCCGTTCACCGAGATGCCTGCGGTCGGGATCCGGCTGATCTCGATGCCCGGGATCTTCGGGCTGGGAATGAGACTCGGCACGTAGCTGTCGAAAACCAAACCGCCCGCAGGGTTCACCGTGCGGCTGCGGAACAGCATGTTGCTGGTCCAGGCCCAGATGCTGCCCGCGAGCAGGTTCGGCACGCCCAATCCCGCGGTGTCGCCGAAGGCGACCATCAGATTCCCGTGGCCGCTGTCCCACATGATGCCCAGGTCGGTGCCGAGCACGTTGAGGCCCTGGGTCTGATTGGGGCTGGCCATCCCGGTGACCTGATAGACCGCCTGGGTCGGCCCGGGCAGATGTGGCAGCCCGTTGGTGCCGTTGATCCCCGGCAGCGGGTTGATGTTGTTCGGATTCGCCGTCGTCGGCGCCGCGGCGGAGGTCAGCAGAGCGATGGTCGCGCATACCCCGGCGAATACCGGGAGCAGCGAACCGGTTCGTGCGGTCAAGCCCAGGCTCCTTCCCCGCAACGGAGTCGGCGACGGTGAGTAAACGCGACTTGAGGGAAGCGGAGATGCCCCGCCGCCAGCCGCAAAAACGGCCCGCGTCAGGCACCGAATACACCCGAACCGCGCGTTCGCACCCGCAGCTGCGGGTGCGAACGCGCGGTTCGGGTGTCGGAGCAGACTTTAGAAGACGGCTTCGTCGAGGGTCATGATGTCGTTGTCCAGGTTGGACAGGACGGCCTTCACGGCGGTGAGTTCGGGCAGCACGTTCTTGGCGAAGAACGAGGCGGCCGCGATCTTGCCCTCGTAGAAGGACTTGTCGGCGTCGCTGGTGCCTGCGGCCACCGATCCGTCCAGCGCGGCGATGGCGATCTCGGCCTGGCGCAGCAGCTGCCAGCCGATCACCAGGTCGCCGACGGCCAGCAGGAACCGAACCGAACCCAGGCCGACTTTGTACAGCTCGTCGCGCTGCTCGGCCGAGGCCATCAGGTGCCCGGTCAGCACCGCGGCCATGCCCTGCACGTCCTCCAGGGCCGTGCTCAGCAGCGCCCGCTCCTTCTTGAGCCTGCCGTTGCCCGCCTCGGCGTCGATGAACTTCTGGATCTGGCCCGCCACGTGCGCCAGCGCCACGCCCTTGTCCCGCGCGATCTTGCGGAAGAAGAAGTCCTGCGCCTGGATGGCGGTCGTGCCCTCGTACAGCGAGTCGATCTTCGAGTCGCGGATGTACTGCTCGATCGGGTAGTCCTGCAGGAAGCCGGAACCGCCGAAGGTCTGCAGCGAGTCGGTCAGGTACTGGTAGGCCCGCTCCGAGCCGACGCCCTTGACGATCGGCAGCAGCAGGTCGTTGACCCGGTGGGCCGTGTCCTTGTCCGCGCCGGAGACTAGCTCGGCGAGGTCGGCGTTCTGGTGCGCGGCGGTGTAGAGGTACACCGCGCGCAGGCCCTCGGCGTAGGCCTTCTGCATCATGAGGCTGCGGCGCACGTCCGGGTGGTGGGTGATCGTGACGCGGGGAGCGGCCTTGTCGGCCATCCTGGTCAGGTCCGCGCCCTGCACCCGCTCCTTGGCGTAGGCAAGGGCGTTGAGGTAGCCGGTGGACAGCGTCGAGATGGCCTTGGTGCCGACCATCATGCGGGCGTTCTCGATGACGTCGAACATCTGCGCAATGCCGTTGTGCACCTCGCCGACCAGCCAGCCGACCGCGGGCGTGCCGTGGCCGCCGAAGGTGACCTCGCATGTGGCCGAGACCTTCAGGCCCATCTTGTGCTCCACGTTGGTGACGAACACGCCATTGCGGTCGCCGCGCTCGTCGCGCTCGAAGTCCCAGTGGTATTTGGGCACGTAGAACAGCGAGAGGCCCTTGGTGCCGGGGCCCGCGCCCTCGGGACGCGCGAGCACCAGATGCATGATGTTGTCGAACAGGTCGTCCGAGTCGCCGGAGGTGATGAAGCGTTTCACGCCCTCGATGTGCCAGGTGCCGTCGGCCTGCTGCACCGCCTTGGTGCGGCCCGCGCCCACGTCGGAACCGGCGTCGGGTTCGGTGAGCACCATCGTCGCGCCCCAGTTGCCTTCGGCGATCTTCTTGGCCCACTGGCGCTGTTCGTCGGTGCCGTTGTCGTGGAAGATCTGCGCGAAGCCCGGGCCCGCCGCATACATGTGCGCCGCGGGCTGCGCGCCGAGGATCATCTCGAACAGCGCCCAGGAAACGGCGCGCGGCGCGCCGAGGCCGCCGAGTTCTTCGGTGACGGCGACCTTGTGCCAGTCGCCGTCGACGAAGGCCTTGAAGGACTTCTTGAACGACTCGGGCAGGGTGACGGTGTGGGTTTCGGGGTCGAAGACCGGGGGATTGCGGTCGGCGTCCGCGAAGGACTCGGCCAGCGGGCCCTCGGCCAGCCGCTTCACCTCGGCCAGCATCTCGCGCACCGTGTCGGAGTCCAGGTCGCCGTAGGCGCCGGAGTCTAGAACCGAACCGATCCCGAGCACCTCGAAGAGGTTGAACTCCAGATCGCGGACGTTGCTCTTGTAGTGGCCCATGTGCCGTGCTCACTCTCCGATGAGTTGTGCATGTGTTCGAAACACGTGTTACCGACGAGTAACTTACGTTCATATTACCGTCGAGTAGGCAATGTCATCAAGGTGAGTCGCGACACTATGCCATTAACAAACGCTTACGTTTGGTGGCGGCATTCAGTCCTCCAGAACGACCCGTGGAGTGCGTTGGGCGCATGTCATGGGTCATTGTGGACAACGTCCGCGCTGCCTCCTCGGCGCAGGCGAATCGCACCGCTACCGTTCGGCAATGCGCATCGACACCGAAGCCGGTCCCGCGGATGCCGAGCTCGACGTTCCACGGCGCAAGCCGACGTTTCTGCTGGTGCTCACGCACGGCGCGGGCGGCGACCCGGACACCGCGGATCTTTTGGCGGTGCGCGACCTCGCGCGGGAGCTCGGCGGCGCGGTCGCGCGGGTCCGGCAGCCCTACCGGGTGGCAGGCAGGCGCGCCCCCGGGGCTGCGCCCAAGCAAGACGCAGCATGGCTCGAGGTGATCGCCGCACTGCGCACGCGGTATCCGCGCCTGCCGCTGATCCAGGGCGGGCGCAGCAACGGCGCCCGGGTCGCCTGTCGCACCGCCGTCGCCGCGGACGCGGCAGGAGTGATCGCCCTCGCCTTTCCGCTGCACCCGCCGGGCAAACCCGCGAACACCCGGGTCGCCGAACTGCGTGCCGCCCCCGATGTCGTGGTGGTCAACGGAGCCCGCGACCCGTTCGGAATCCCGGATGCCGCCGATGCCACCGCGGTCCACGTGATTCCCAACCAGGCGCACGCCTTCCGCTCCGGCCTCGACCAGATCGTCGCCGCCGTCCGTCCGCATCTCGAGCGCTGGCGCACACCGTGACGTTCACCGGGACGTTCACCGGGACGTTCACCGGGCGGGCGAGCGGGCCGCCACCAGCGCGTCGATGGCGTCGCCCGCCGCGGTCGGCCGCCGTCGCCGCTCGGCGATCGCGATGTCGAGCTCCCCGCCCAGGTCGGCGACGATGTCGTCGGGGGTGAACAGCACCTCGGGGTCCGATGGTCCGCCGTGCCCCGCGGTGAGGTTGGTGCTGTCGTGTCCCAAGACGAGCAGCGTGCCGCCCGGCGCCAGCCGGTGCGCCGCGGCCTGCACCACCGTGCGGCGCTCGCTGGCTTTCAGCTGCAGGAACACCATCAGGATCAGGTCGAACGGGCCGCGCACCGGCGCCGACTCCAGGCGGGTGACATCGCAGCGCAGCCAGTTGATGCGGGTGCGCACCGAGCGCGCCAGCTTGCTTCCGACGGTGCGGCCTTTGTCGATGCCGACCTGGGAGAAGTCGAGCGCGTCCACTTCCCAGCCGCGCGAGGCCAGCCACAGCGCGTTGCGCCCCTCCCCGCAGCCGAGGTCCAGCGCCCGCCCGCCTTCCAGGGCCGTAACCTGCTCCACCACAACGGCATTCGGCGGCGCTCCCCACACCAGCTCGCTGCTCGCGTACCGCTCGTCCCAGACCCGCGCGTCCACGGCCCCAGTCTAGGCCGCTGCTACCCAACCCCAGAATGACCCATGGCGTGCGTTGGACGCACGCCAGGGGTCATTCTGGAAG
>JABFVX010000546.1 GCA_013362555.1 Mycobacteriaceae bacterium | reverse complement strand
TACACGCACGCTTCGGGTGTGAGAGTCACAGGCCCTTCGGGCGGACGACGAACACGGGGGCGGCGCGGCGGCCGGACTCCTGGAGCAGGGCGATGACCTGGCCGGTTGCGGTCACCGCGGCGTAGGTATCCGGCATGCCCGCGGGCTCGAGCCAGCGGCCGTTGCGCAGCGTCTCCGCCTCGGTGTCGTCGACGACGCGGGACGCGAACGCGACCGCGGCGGCGGCGTCCAGGTCCAGGCTGACGGCCGGGTCGTCGGCCAGGTCGGGCAGGGTGCGGGCGTGCGCGAGGGTGAAGGGGCCGACGCGGGTGCGCCGCAACGCGGTGAGGTGTCCGCCGACGCCGAGATCCGCGCCGAGGTCGCGCGCCAGCGCCCGAATGTAGGTGCCGGAGCTGCATTCCACCGTGACGTCGAGGTCGACGAGCTCGCCCTCGTCGCGGCGGGCCAGCACATCGAACCGGCTCACGGTCACCGGCCGCGCGGCCAGCCGCACCTCTTCGCCTGCGCGGTGCCGGGCATAGGCCCGCTTTCCGTCCACCTTGATCGCACTCACGGTGGCCGGGACCTGCTGGATGTCGCCGGTCAGCGCGGCGACGCCCGCGGCGACCGCCTCATCGGCGACGTGGGCGGCCGACGCCGTCGACAGCACCTCGCCTTCGGCGTCGTCGGTGGTGGTGGTGCGACCCAGCCGAATGGTGGCGTCGTAGGACTTGGTGGTCAGGCTCAGTAATCCGAGCATTTTGGTGGCCCGCTCCACGCCGAGCACCAGCACCCCGGTAGCCATCGGGTCGAGGGTGCCTGCGTGCCCGATTTTGCGGGTGCCCAACAGCCTGCGGCAGCGCGAAACCACATCGTGGCTGGTCATGCCCGCATCTTTGTCGACGACGAGCAGCCCCGCGGCGTCGATGGGATCGAGGCGAACAGAGCCTCCCCCGCCGCGGCGGGGACTGTCGCCGCTCACTCCGTCACCGCGATGGCCGTCAGCACCAGCCCGTCGCGCACCAGCCAGCGCCCGTCGAACGAGCTCAGCGGAGCGCCGTGGTCGGTGTCGCCCGGCACCAGCAGCCGGCTGTGGAACGTGCCCACCCAATCGGACCCGTCGCGGTCCACCGCGAACGTGATGTGCGCGTCCTCGAATCCGAGCCACCGTCCGGTCAGCGGAAACCACGCCTTGTAGGTGGCTTCCTTCGCGCAGAACAGCAGCCGGTCGGCGTGGATCTCCGCGGGAGTCGTTGCGAGCCAGTCTCGTTCGGCCGGCAGGCTCACCGAGTCGAGCACGCCGTCGGGCAGCGGGCCGTGCGGCTCTGCGTCGATTCCGATGGAACGCAGCATCAGCGCGTGCGCCAGTGCCGCACCGCGGTAGCCCGCGCAGTGCGTGAGGCTGCCGACAATGCCTTTCGGCCAGATCGGCGCTCCGCGTTCACCTTTGAGAATGGCGACCGGCGGCTCCCCGAGCTGCGCCAGTGCCAGCCGGGCGCAGTGGCGCGCCCCGACAAAGTCCTTGCGACGCTTGTCCACCGCCCGGGCGATCAGCGGCTCCTCGGCCGGGTGTGGCTTCAGATCGTCCGGGTCGTGGAACAATTCGGCCGTGGCGGCCTGCGCGGGCAACAGGTCCTCGATCATCGGCGGCCTCGCTGCTCCGCGTAGAACTTCTCGATCCGCGCTTCCTGTTCGGCCGACAACTTCGTGTGCCCGCCGAACTTGTTCAGCGACCCCGGCGGGTAGTCGGGCACCGGAAGGATCTGGCGCAGCGGATTGTCCGGCAACCCACGGCGTTCCCACTCGCGCGGGTAGCCGATGGACACCTCCTCGAACCGCACCCCGTCGTAGGTCTGGGTGCGCGGGATGTGCAAATGCCCGTACACCGCGCAGACCGTGTTGTAGCGGGTGTGCCAGTCGGCCGTGAGCTCGGTGCCGCACCAGAGCGCGAATTCCGGGTACATGAGCACGTCGGTGGGCTTGCGCAGCAGCGGGAAGTGGTTGATCAGCACCACCGGGTCGCCCGCGGGCAGCGCGTCGAGCCTGCGCCTGCTGTATTCCACCCGCGCCCGACACCAGGCGTCCCGGCTCAGGTACGGCGTCGGCGACAGGAGGAACTCGTCGGTGGCCACGACGTTGCGGTCTCGCGCGATGGCCAGCCCCTCGGCGGTCGTGCTCGCCCCGTCCGGCAGCCAGCTGTAGTCGTAGAGCACGAACAGCGGCGCCAGCGTCACCGGGCCGCCCTCGCCCTGCCAGACCGGGAACGGATCCTCCGGCGTGACCACGTCCAACTCTCGGCACAGCGACACCAGGTACTCGTAGCGCGGCACGCCGTGCATCTGCACCGGGTCCTTGACCGTGGTCCACAGCTCGTGGTTGCCCGGCACCCAGATGACCTTCGCGAACTTGCTGCGCAGCAGCTCCAGCGACCACCGGATGTCGTCCGAGCGCTCCGCCACGTCGCCCGCGACAATCAGCCAGTCCTCCGGGGACCCCGGCTCGAGCCGCTCCACCACGGGCTTATTGCCCTTGTGCCCGACATGGATGTCGCTGATCGCCATCACCTTCACCAGCCCACCTTACGTTCCCCCGCTCCCGGCCCCTCGGGGGTGGACCGGCGCGCGCCTCCGGGAACGACCCGTGACGTGCGCCTGATCCACCTCACGGGCCCTTCCCGACGCTCTCCGATGCGGTGTTGGGCAGTGGGGTGGGCTACCGTGGAACCCGTGGTAGATCAGGCACGAGCGCGAAAGCTCGCAAAGCGGATCGCGGAGATCGTCGCCACGGCGATCGGCAGCGAGATCAAGGATCCGCGGCTGCGCTACGTCACCGTCACCGACGCGAAGGTGACCGGCGACCTGCGCGACGCGACTGTCTACTACACCGTGATGGGCGAGAGCGTCGATTCCGCCCCGGATTTCGCGGGGGCCGCCGCCGGCCTGGAGAAAGCCAAGGGCGCCCTGCGGACGAAGGTCGGCGCGGGCACCGGAGTGCGGTTCACCCCGACGCTCGCGTTCCAGCTGGACATGGTGCCCGACACCGCCAACCGGATGGAAGAGCTCCTGGCCAGGGCGCGCGCCGCCGACGAAGAGCTGGCACGGTCGCGAATGGGCGCGGTACCCGCGGGCGAGGCCGACCCGTACCGCGACAAGGCCGCGGACCGCACGGGGGAAGGGCCAGCTTGACGGTCGTCCCCCAGCCGCCGGAGTCCAGCGACGACGTGGATCTCGATTCGGCGGTCGCCGCGCTGGAAGGCGCGCGGCGCGTCACCATCCTGTGCCACGTCCAGCCCGACGCCGACACGATCGGCAGCGGCTTGGCGCTGGCCATCGCCCTGCATCGCAAGGGCGTCCAGGTCTGCGTGTCCTTCGACGGGCTGGGCCCGCACAACGCCGCCGCGCCGCCGCCGGGACTGCCGGCCTCGATGCTCGGCTTCCCCGGCCTGGAGCACCTCGTTCCCGCCGCTGACGTGCCCGTGGAAACGGATCTGGTGGTCACGGTCGACTGTGGCAGCGCGGGCCGTGTCGGAGCGCTGCGCGACCGCTTCGGCGGCGCCCGCCGCGGCGTGCTGGTGCTCGACCACCACCGCTCCAACACCCGCTTCGGGACGGTGAATGTCGTTGACGCCCAAGCGGAGTCGACGGCGGGCTTGATCACCAGGCTGCTCGACGGCTGGGGCGTGCCGATCGACGAGGACATCGCGCACTGCTTGTTCGCGGGCCTGGTCACCGACACCGGCTCGTTCCGCTGGGTGCGCACCGGCACTCATGCGCTGGCCGAACGGCTGCTCGCCACCGGGATCGACGGTCCGGAGATCGCCCGCACCCTGCTGGACACCCACCCGTTCGGCTGGCTGCCCATGCTGTCGCGAGTGCTCGGGTCGGCCCGGCTGGTTCCCGAGACCGCGGGCGGCGCGGGCCTGGTGTACGCCGTGGTGCGCCGCGACGACGCCGCGGGCCTGCGCTCGGAGGAAGTCGAGAGCGTCGTCGACATCGTGCGCACCACTGCCGAAGCCGACGTCGCCGCAGTGTTCAAACAGGCCGCGGGCGTGGATGTCTGGACCGTCTCGCTGCGCGCCCGCGGCGGAACCGACGTCGCCGCCATCGCCACCGCGCTCGGCGGCGGCGGTCACAAGTCCGCCGCGGGCTACACCGCCCACGCCCCCCTCGACGAAGCCGTCACCGCCCTCATCACCACCCTCGGCTAGCCCCAACACGGTCCTGCGAACCTCCAGAACGACCCGTGACGTGCGTCTAACGCAACTCGTGGGTCGTTCTGGAGGTCTGTGACCACGCGGTGGAGCGGGCACGGAACACGACGGCGGCGCAGCGGCCCGCGATGAACAGCGACAGGCCCGTCCAGATTCCGGTCAGTCCCCAGCGGAAGGCGAGGGACAGCCAGACTGCGGGCAGAAAGCCGAGCATCGCCGCGGCGAGGGTGGTCGTGCGCAGGTACGCGGCGTCACCCGCCCCGAGCAACACTCCGTCCAGGGCGAACACCACGCCGGCGACCGGCACGAGAGCCACGAAGAACCACCAGATCGTGTGCGTGTGGGCGAGAACGTCGCGATCGGGAGTGAACAGCCGCGGGACGGCGGCGCTCCCGGCCGCGAACGCGGCGGCCAGCACCACCGCGAACACCGTCGACCACCGGGTCACGCGCCATGCGAGCGCTCGGGCCGCCGCGGTCCGGCCCGCTCCCAACGCCGCACCGACCAGCGACTGCGCGGCGATGGCCAGCGAATCCAGCGCCAACGAGACGAAAGTCCACAGTTGCAGCACCATTTGGTGCGCCGCGACCGCGGCGGCGCCGAAGCGCGCGGCCACCGCGCCCGCCGAGACGAAGCACAATTGGAAAGCCAGACTGCGGCCGATGAGATCTCGCGCCAACACCAGTTGGGCGCGCAGCACCGAGGGCCGCGGTCGCGGCGACGCATGTTCCCGCAGTAGCGCGGTCACGAACAAGCCGGCGGCGACCACTTGACCGGTGCAATTGGCGAGCGCCGAACCCGGCAACCCGAGCCGCGGCGCACCGCCGACACCGTGCACCAACATCGGGCACAGCACAGCTGAAATCACCACTCCGACAAGGACATAACGCAGCGGTCGCACCGTGTCCTGCACGCCGCGCAGCCACCCGTTGCCTGCCACGCCGAGCAGCATGGGCACGACGCCGAGCAACGCCAGGCGCAGCCAGGACTCGGCGCCGTCCGCACTGCCGGAGGAGCCCGCCAATACTCGCGTCACCGGCCCCGCCAGGGCCTCGCCCGCCACCGTGAGCAGCACGCCGATCCCGACGGCGAGCCAGCTCGCCTGCACTCCTTCCCGCACCGCGGCCGCTCGGTCGCCCGCGCCGAAGAACCGGGCCGCCCGCGACGTCGTGCCGTAGCTGAGGAAGGTCAGCTGGGTACTGACCTGGGTCAGCACCAGCCCGCCGATCGCCAGCCCCGCCAACGCCTGCGCGCCGAGCCTGCCCACCACGGCGGTGTCGAACAGAAGGTACACCGGCTCAGCCAGCAGCACCCCCAGTGCGGGCACCGCCAACCGCAGGACCTGCCCGGGCCCGCCGGAGCGCGAGCCCTGTCCGGAACGACCCGTGACGCCGCTCAACACAGCGCTGCGAGACGGCGGCCCGAGGAGGCAGCGCGCGTAACCACGCAGGGCCTCGCGAGCAGCGCCATTCCACACAGCGCTGCGAGACGGCGGCCCGAGGAGGCAGCGCACGTTACCAGCGCGGCACGGGTCGTTCCGGACATCACGAAAGATGACCGCGACTAGTCGCGCGGCTTCTCGCGCAGCTCGTAGGCCTCGATGACATCGCCTTCCTTGATGTCGGCGTAGGTCAACGTCATACCGCATTCGAAGCCCTCGCGGACCTCGGTGGCGTCGTCCTTCTCACGACGGAGGGTGGAGATGGTCATCTGCTCGGCGACCACGACGTTGTCACGCAGCAGCCGGGCCTTGGCGTTGCGCTTCACCGAGCCGGACGTCACCATGCAGCCGGCGATGTTGCCGATCTTGGAGGACTTGAAGATCGCCCGAATCTCGGCGCGACCCAGCTCGTGCTCCTCGTAAATCGGCTTGAGCATGCCCTTGAGGGCCTTCTCGATCTCGTCGATCGCCTGGTAGATCACCGAGTAGTACCGGATGTCCACGCCCTCGCGGTTGGCCAGCTCGGTCGCCTTGCCCTCCGCGCGGACGTTGAAGCCGATGATGATGGCGTTCGAGGCCGAGGCCAGGTTGACGTTGGTCTCGGTGACGCCGCCGACACCGCGGTCGATGACCCGCAGCCGCACCTCGTCGTCGACCTGAATGCCCAGCAGCGCCTCTTCCAGGGCCTCCACCGTGCCGGAGTTGTCGCCCTTGAGGATGAGGTTGAGCTCGCTGGTCTCCTTCAGCGCGGCGTCCAGGTCTTCCAGGCTGATCCGCTTGCGGCTGCGCGCGGCCAGCGCGTTGCGCTTGCGCGCATTGCGCCGGTCGGCGATCTGCCGAGCGATGCGGTCCTCGTCGACCACCAGCAGGTTGTCGCCCGCACCCGGCACCGAGGTGAAACCGATCACCTGCACCGGCCGCGACGGCAGCGCCGCATCGACGTCGTCGCCGTGCTCGTCGACCATGCGCCGCACGCGCCCGTAGGCGTCGCCCGCGACGATCGAGTCGCCGACGCGCAGCGTGCCGCGCTGGATGAGCACGGTGGCCACCGGACCGCGGCCGCGGTCCAGATGCGCCTCGATGGCGACGCCCTGCGCGTCCATGTCCGGGTTGGCCCGCAGGTCCAGCGCCGCGTCGGCGGTGAGCACCACGGCCTCGAGCAGCTGCTCGATGTTGGTGCCCTGCTTGGCGGAGATGTCGACGAACATGGTCTCGCCGCCGTACTCCTCGGCGACCAGCCCGTATTCGGTCAGCTGCTGGCGGATCTTCTGCGGGTTGGCGCCTTCCTTGTCGATCTTGTTGACCGCCACCACGATCGGCACGTCAGCGGCCTGGGCGTGGTTGATCGCCTCGACCGTCTGCGGCATCACGCCGTCGTCCGCGGCGACCACGAGGATCGCGATGTCGGTGGCCTTCGCACCGCGCGCACGCATGGCGGTGAACGCCTCGTGACCCGGGGTGTCGATGAAGGTGATGAGCCGGTCGTCGCCGTTGACCTCGGACAGCACTTGGTAGGCGCCGATGTGCTGGGTGATGCCGCCCGCCTCGCCCTCGCGGACGTTGGCCTTGCGGATCGTGTCCAGCAACCGGGTCTTACCGTGGTCGACGTGACCCATCACGGTCACCACCGGCGGCCGCTGCTGCAGGTCGGACTCGTCGCCCGCGTCCTCGCCGTAGGTGAGGTCGAAGCTGTCCAGCAGCTCGCGGTCCTCGTCCTCCGGAGAGACGACCTGCACGACGTAGTTCATCTCGTTGCCGAGGATCTCGAGGATCTCCTCGTTCACCGACTGGGTCGCGGTGACCATCTCGCCGAGGTTGAACAGCGCCTGCACCAAGGCGGCCGGGTTGGCGTCGATCTTGTCGGCGAAGTCCGACAGCGAGGCGCCGCGGGCCAGGCGAATCACGTCGCCGTTGCCGCGGGGCAGCCGCACGCCGCCGACCGACGGCGCCTGCATCGAGT
>JABFVX010000547.1 GCA_013362555.1 Mycobacteriaceae bacterium | reverse complement strand
TCCAGAATGACCCGTGACGTGCGTCCAACGCACGTCACGGGTCTTTCTGGAGGCTTGCAACCCAGCCACAACAACCCGTGAGTTGCGCTCAACGCATTCCGTGGGTCGTACCGGGCGTTCTCAAACACTCACTGAGAGGCGAAAGACACAGAGGTGTCGGGAACTACCCGATAAGGAGAACGACGCTCGATTGGTCTACGCTGCGTAGTACTCGGATCGCCGTAAGGCCAGCCATGCGCGGCGGACCGACATGTGACGGTTGACCAGGAAGGCGTGATTGTGGCGCGGAACAGCGCGGGAGCAAGCGTGCGTCGGGTCCGGCGGTTGGGACTGGCGGTGACCTTGGCGGTCACCATGCTGTCGGTCTCGGGCTGCTCGACCGACAACGTCTGGCTGCGGTTCGGATGGCCGTCGGGCGTCACCCCCCAGGCCGAGCGCATGCGGAATCTGTGGACCTGGTCGGTTCTGGCCGCGCTGGCCATGGGCGTGCTGGTGTGGGGCCTGACCTTCTGGACGATCGCGTTCCACCGCAAGAAGAAGGACTCCCCGGAGTTCCCCCGGCAGACCGGGTACAACGTGCCGCTGGAGCTGAGCTACACGGCGATCCCGTTCCTGATCATCGCGGCGCTGTTCTACTTCACCGTCGACGTGGAGAACTACGTCAATGACCGTTCGCACCGGGCGGATGTGGTCGTCGACGTCACCGCGTACCAGTGGAACTGGAAGTTCGGCTACCGCACGGTCGACATGGACGGCGTCAAGTACGACGGCGCGAACCACGGCGCGGAAGCCGCGCTGCGGGAGCAGGACAAGCGCACGGAAGAGGCCACCGAGGACGGGCACCCGCAGCCCGGCGCCATTTACGGCAAGGACCCGTCGTCGTTGTCGTACCTGCATGTCGACCACATCCAGACGGTCGGTTCCAGCTCCGAGATCCCGGTGCTGGTGGTCCCCATCGGCAAGCTGATCGAATTCCAGCTCAGCTCCGCCGACGTCATTCACGGCTTCTGGGTGCCGGAGTTTCTGGAGAAGCGGGACGTGAACCCGAATCCGGCGGCGAACCACTCCGACAACATCATTCAGCTCGGCCCGATCTCCCGCGAGGGCGCGTTCGTCGGCCGCTGCACCGAGATGTGCGGCACGTTCCACTCGATGATGAACTTCGAGGTGCGGGCGGTGACGCCGGACAAGTTCGCTCGGTACCTGGATGCTCGCAGGCGGGGCGCCGACAATGCCGAGGCGCTCAGGCAGATTCGCGAGACGCCGATCGCGACCAGCACGCACCCGTTCGACACCCGCAGGCGCATCCAGGACGCCACCGCGTCCTCGGCCGGGAAGTAGCAACCGTGACACGGCGGGCCGCGGACGCAGTGTGCGCAACAACGCAAGGCCCGGCGAGCGGCGCAGACACTAGAGAGGTATACCCGTGAAGATCGAAGCCCGGCTCTTCGAGCTGCTGACGCTGTTCTTCTTCTTCATCGCAGTCGTGTATGCGGTGTTCACCGGCTACTCGCGCACCGGCGTGGAGTGGGCGGGCGTGACCGCCCTGGTGCTGACCGGCGGGCTGTCCCTCATCACCGGCACCTACCTGCGCTTCGTGGCGCGCCGGATCGACCTGCGCCCGGAGGACTACGAGGACGCCGAGGTGTCCGACGGCGCGGGCGACCTGGGCTTCTTCAGCCCCGGCAGCATCTGGCCGGTGACCCTCGCGGCGGCCGGCACCCTGACCGCCACCGGCCTCGCGTTCTTCCAGCCGTGGCTGATCGCCCTCGGCGTGATCTGCGTGCTCGGCGCGGTGTTCGGCCTCGTCTTCGAGTACCACATCGGTCCCGAGCGCCACTAGCCGCTACGGCCCGCGGAGTGCGTCGGGTGCACTCCACGGGCCGTTCCGGACATCCGCACGGCGAGGAGCTTGCGACGAGCGACGAGGGAAGACCACCGCAAACACCGGTTGCGGAGCACGGCTCCGCCGCCCGGCGCAGTCGGGTCTGGGAGGACGGCCGGCTCGTCAAGCGGGGTGTCCCCGAAGCGGAGCTGGGCGGCTACCTCGGCAAACCTGGGGCCGTCGTCTGGCTGGACCTGTGCGATCCGGATCCGCGGGAGTTCGGCAGGGTCGCGTCGATGCTCGGGCTCGACCCGATTGCGGTCGAGGACGCGCTGACGGCGCGCGAGCGCACGAAGCTGGACCGATATGCGAACTACTTGTTCCTCAACGTCTATGACATCGCCTTCGACGCCGAGTCCGCGGAATTGCGGACAACTGAGCTGTCGGCATTCGTGACCGAGAACGCACTGGTGACTGTGCGGTCGGGGTCTGGGCTGGATCTCGCGGACCTGACCGCGCGGTGGGACTCGGAAGTCGACCTGCGCGACCACGGAGTTGGGTTCTTGCTGTATGGCCTGCTGGACTATGTGGTGGACGGGCATTTCGCGGTGGTGCAGTCCCTGGACGCCGAGCTGGAGCAGCTCGAGGACCAGCTGTTCGACCCGGGCGCCGATGACCGTGCGCTGCAGCGGCGCAGCTTCGCGCTGCGCAAGAGCCTGGTGTTGCTGCGGCGCTCGGTCCTGCCGATGCGCGAGGTGCTCAACACCGTGATGCGCCGCGACCTGCGGATCATCCCCGACGGAATGGCGCCGTACTACCAGGACATCTACGACCACGTGCTGCGTGCGACGGAATGGACCGAAGGCCTGCGCGACATGGTGACCTCCATCCTGGACACCCGAATCGCGTTGCAGGGCAACCGGCTCAACGAAGTGATGAAGAAGGTCACCAGCTGGGCCGCGATCATCGCCGTGCCGACCGCCGTCACCGGCTTCTACGGCATGAACGTGCCCTATCCGGGGGCGGGCACCCACTGGGGATTCCTCATCAGCATCGTGCTGCTCGTGATCACCGCGGGCGCACTCTACTTCGCCTTCAAGCGCAACGACTGGATTTAGCGCGCCCGGATCTCGACCGGTTGGGGGTCCCGGGCGGCAGCGGTCCGCGGCAGGGCGCTAAGTTACTGTCGTCACACCGGATAACTCCGAGTTACCGACGGTGGCGTTCGGTCTTTTTTGAGGGGTTCCCGGTTGGACATTCGGTTTTCGGACACAAGCACCGACGATGTGTCAGACTCTGTGGCCAGTACGGCTGTGGAGGTACCAATGAGCACGCGTCCCAGCCCACCGTTGCGCCCGCTAATCGTGGGACTCGGCGAGTCCGACGGAATGGCGGCGCATGTGCGGGCATTGCGCCGGTTGCGGGCCGAAGGCGGCGACCGGGTGGCGGGAATGTTCGGCACCGAACCGCCGGTCGGCTACTGGGTCGGCGAGGGGGCTGGAGCCGAGCCCGACGCCGCGGGAGTCGACGTGGAAGTCGTCGATTCGCTGGTGCAGGCCACTCAGCTGCTCTACCCGGGCAATACCGTGGTTCACCTGTGCACCCCGCCGGGCGACCGGACGGTGATGCACGAGCTGGTGGACCGCGGATTCCGGCTGGTGCTGCTGGACGCCCCCCTGGCGGTGGACCGGGACGGGCTGCGCAGGCTCGTCGGACTGGCCGAGCGCTATCGGTTGCGGATCGGCGTGGTCGACCCCTGGCTCAACGGCGGCATCTGCCGCAGGCTGCTTGCCGCGGTGTCCGACGGCAGGCTGGGTGCGGTACGGCGAATCTCGGTGCGCCACAGCGTGCCTCGGCTGGCGCAGACGTTCTCCGCCGAGCAGCCGGGTACGGCGCTCGATGTCGAGCCGCCGCACAGCATCGCCTTGGCCTTGGCGCTGGCGGGCATGGCCGAGGTGGCGGCGGCGACTGTCGAGGACACCCCGACGGTGGACGGCAGGCGCGTAGCCGACATGGGCGGAGCCCGGCTGACGCTGCGTCACCAGGCCGGCGCCACCACCGACATCTTCTGCGACCTCGCCGCGCCGATGGCCGAGCAGCAGGTGATCGTCGAGTTCGACAAAGGCTCGGTGCAGTGCAACTATCCGCTCGGCACCGAGGCCGGCTTCGCCCAGATGTACTGGACCACGGAGAACGGCCAGACCCGCCGCGATATTTTCGCCGACGACCCGCTGCGGCAAGGCTTTTTGGACGCCTACCGGCTGTTCGTCACCGAAAGCTGGCCCCAGCCGTCCCTGCGCCTGCACGCCCGCGTCGTCGAGCTGCTCGCCGACGCGAAGGCGTTGGCGCGCCGCAGCGCTCCCACTCCGGGATCCATTCCGCCGGTTCAGCATCCGACGCCCATCTCGGTGCAGCAGCCCACCCCGGTCCCGATCGCGGCCCAGCAGCCCGTGCCGGTGCCGTTTCAGCAGCCCGTGCCTGCCCCCGTGGCCTACCAGCAGCCCGCGCCCGCGACGGCCGCGTTCCAGCAGCAGGCGCCCGCCGAGATTTTCCACCAGCAGGCGCCTGCCGCGATGCCGGTGCAGCACACGACGGCGATGGCGGTGCAGCACTCGGCGCCGACGCCGGTTCATTCTCCGCAGCGGCGCATGGATCCTCCTACGCCGCAACCGTTTCCGGCGGCCCAGCCGCACATGCCGCAGCCGGGCTCGGCGGCGATGGCCGCCGCTCCGCCGCCTGCCACCCGCCAAATCCCGCAGACCGCCCGACAGATGGTCGACTACGCTCGTCGCCCCGCCTGATCCATCCTCCAGAACGGCCCGTGCTGGAATTCCGGAATGACCCGTGATGTGCGTTGGGCGCAACTGGTGGGTCGTTCTGGAGGCTGGGGTCATCGGGGGGCGCCGAACCAGCGGGCGAGGGCGGCGGTGAGGCCGGTCGGCGCCGGGGTGTCTGATGCCCAGGCGACGTAGCCGTCGGGGCGGACCAGCAGGGCGGTGAAAGTCCGGGGGTCGGCGGGTTTGGCGGTGACGATACGGACGCGGTCCGACCAGGGTGCGGCGGCGGTGCGCAGGACGGGGGAGTCGGCGGCGTCGAGCAGCACCGCGCGGCCGTCCGCACCGTGCTCGCCGAGGCGGGTGCCGTCGGCGAGGGCCAGGTCCGGTGCGGCGGCGCCGATCAGCTCGTGGTCGCCGGGGTGGTAGCGGTGTAGGACGCCGGAGATCTGCTTGAGGACGTAGGTGGCGCCGGCCGGGGTGGCGAGCAGGTCGGTGAGGACGCCGCGCAATGCGACGCTGCGCTGGTCCGTCCGCATCGCGGCGATCTGGGCGCGCGTCCATTCCAATACCCATTCGCCGATGGGGTAGCGCTCGGTGGTGTAGGTGTCGAGCAGGCCGGCAGGAGCCCAGCCGCGGACGGTCGCGGCGAGCTTCCAGCCGAGGTTCACCGCGTCGCCCACCCCGAGGTTGAGTCCCTGGCCGCCGAAGGGGGAGTGGACGTGTGCCGCGTCGCCCGCCAACAGCACTCGGCCCTTGCGGTAGGTGGTCGCCTGTCGGGTGTTGTCGGTGAAGCGGGTCGCCGAGATCACCTTGGTGACGGTGACCGGGACCCCGGACACCCGGCGCAGGCTCTCCTGCACCTCGGCGGCGGTGACGGGAGCGTCGCGGTCGGCGGGCGGCCCGTCGAGTTCGACGGTGAGGAAGCGACCCGGCCACGGCCCGTGCGCGTAGATCCCCGTGTCGGTGCGGTTCCAGCCGGGGCGCAGACCCTCGGCGTCGGTCATCTCGGCCACGACCTGCCTGCCGGTGATCTCGGGGTCGAGTCCGGGGAACTCGAATCCGGCCACCTTGCGCACCAGGCTGCGGCCGCCGTCGCAACCGACCAGCCAGTCCGCGTGGACGGTGTGTCGCGACGCGGAATCGCCGCAAGCTTCGACGTGCACGGCGACGCCGTGCCCGTCGGCATCGAACCCGGTCACCGTCACACCGCGCCGCACGGTGACGCCGAGCTCGGCCGCGCGCTCGCCGAGGATCGCCTCGATCTGCTGCTGTGACACCATGATCACGGAGGCGGCGGGGCCGACGTCGGCGAATGCCGGGTCGTCCAGGTCGATCACCGACGCGTCGATCATGACGCCCGCGAAGTGCCCGGCGAATGGCAATCGGTCCTGCGGAGGCGCCGGAATGCCCTTGGCGGCCATGAATTCCGCCAGCTTCGCCCGGGTGGCGTCCTGCTCCGCCAGTAGGCGCGGCAGCAGCCCGCGGCGGTAGAACGCCTGCGCCGTGGGGACGTTGATCGCCCCGGCTTTCACCGTCGGATCGATGTGCACGAGGCGCTCGACCACCAGCACCTCGACCCCCGCGGCGGCCAGCTCGCATGCGAGCATCAATCCCACCGGCCCGGCCCCGACTACGACGACATCAACCTTCTCGCTCATGCCGACAACTCTCGCCGCGTCGGCTTACAACGCCCTTGCGTCGCCCTTGCACGCCCTTGCTCGGCTCGAACACAAACTTCCAGAACGACCCATGACGTGCATCAAACGCACTTCACGGGTCATTCTGGAGGTTTGCAACCGGCCTGCCACGTTTCACGCCGTCTTAGGCGTGGAGGAGGGTGTGGAGTCGGGAGCCGAGCGAGTCCCAGCGCCAGTGGGTGGCGGCCCACGTGCGGCCTGCCGCGCCCATGGCGGCGGCGCGGTCGCGGTCGGAGAGGACGTCGATGACGGCGTCCGCGATCTCGGTGACTTTGCGGCCGTCGACGACATGGCCGGTGCGGCCGGGCAGGACCGTCTCGGGGGCGCCGCCGGAGCGGCCCGCGACGACCGGGACGCCGGTCGCGGAGGCCTCGAGGAACACGATGCCCAGGCCCTCAACGTCGAGGCCCGCACCGCGAGTGCGGCACGGCATCACGAACACGTCCGCGAGGGTGTGGTGGGCGGCGAGCTCGGCGGCGGGTACACCGCCGGTGAAGATCACGTCGTCGCCGACGCCCGCCGCCTCGGCCAGCCCGCGCAGGCGGCCCGCATACGGCCCGTTGCCGACGAATACCAGCGCGGCCCCGTCGATTCGCTCTCGGATGTCGCGAAAAGCGCAGATCAGCGCATCCTGGCCCTTGCGCGGCACCATCCGGGACAGGCACAGCACGGTGGGTCGCTCGCCAAGGCCGTAGCGGGCTCGCAGTTCCGCGCGCGCCGCCGGATCGGGGCGGAACTTCTCGGTGTCGACGCCGGGCGGCAGGTACTCGAGCCCGGCCCGCGGCCCGAAGGCCGCGGAGAAGCGCCGTCGAGTGTAGCGGCTGACATAGGTGACCACGTCGGTGGAGTCGCCGATCGCGCGCAGCGCCTGGCGTGCCGCGGGCAGCATCGACCAGCCGACCTCGTGGCCGTGGGTGCTGGCCACGATGCGCCGCGCCCCTGCGCGCCGCAGCACCGGCGATAACAGCGCCAGCGGCGCCGCGGCGCCGAACCACACGCTGTCGCAGTCGTATTCGCGGACGAGGCGGGCGGCGCGACGGGCGACCGCCGGTGTCGGCAGCATCAGCGTGGTCGGGTGCCGCACCACCGGGTACGGCTGGTCCGCGTCGAACTTCTCATGGCTGTCGCCGCGCCACCGCGGCGCGTAGACCACCACCTCGTCCGCGGGCAGCGTGCCCGCGAGGGTGTGCACATAGGACTGGATGCCCCCGGGACGCGGCGGAAAGTCGTTCGTCACCAACAGGGTCCGTGGCATACCCGACAAGCTACCGTGCCGCTGCCGCCCGAGCGCGACCCGCGCCGGCGAACTCGGCGCGAGTACCTCCGGAATGACCCGTGACGTGCGCC
>JABFVX010000116.1 GCA_013362555.1 Mycobacteriaceae bacterium | reverse complement strand
GGGTGTGAACGCGCGATACGGGTGTGGATCAGACTGCCACGGGGACCTCGGACCGGTCGGGATCCGCGGACTCGGCGGCGGCCTTGCCGCGCATCAGGACCAGGGCCAGGACCGCCGCGCCCAGGACGCTGACGGCGCCCGCGACGAAGGTGGTGGACATCGCCGAGGTGAACGCCTCGCGGGCCGAGTCGACCAGGCCGGCGTCGCCGGTGGTCTTGGCCACCGCGAGCGCCTCGCCGACCGAGTGCTTGGCCGCGGCGGGCGCGGACTCGGGCATCGTGTCGGTGAAGGTGCTCGCCAGCACCGATCCCAGGACCGCGACGCCGAGCGCGCCGCCCGCCTGCTGGATGGTGTCGTTCAGTGCCGAGCCGACCCCGGCGTGCTCGCCCGGAATGGCGCTCATCAGCGCCGCCATCGCGGTCGGCATCACCATGCCCATGCCTGCGCCCATGACGGCCATCGCGGTCGCGGGCAGCCAGAACCCGTCGCCGACCTCCAGCGTGGACAGCAGCCCGAACCCGCTCGCGATCACCGCGAGGCCTGCTGATGCCACGATGTTGTTGCCCAGCTTCTTGGCCAACGCGGCGGCCAGGCCGTTGAAGATCAGCACCGCGATGGCCAGCGGGGTGAACGACAGGCCGGTCTTGGTGGGCGAGTACTCCAGCACGTACTGCAGGTACTGGGTGAGTACGAGCAGCAGGCCGCCGTTGGCAAAGGTCATCAGCACCATCGAGAAGCTGGAGCCGGTGAAGGTGCGGTTGCGGAACAGGCCCATCGGAACCATGGGGGAGTCGGTGGTCAACTCTCGGATGACGAACGCGATCAGGCCCACCACGGCGATGCCGAGCGAGATCTGTGTCGGGCGCTCGTCGATGCCGTGCGTCGGCCACTCGATGATGGTCCACACCAGCGCGGTCATGCTGACGACCGACAGTGCCATTCCGGCGAAATCCGGCTTGCGCCACGGGCCCTTCGACTCCGGCATGAGGGTGATGCAGGCCAGTGCCGCCAGTGCCGCCACCGGCACGTTGATCAGGAAGATCGAACCCCACCAGAAATGCGCCAGCATCTGGCCGCCCAGCAGCGGACCGCCGACCATGCCGAGCACCGAGACGCCCGCCAGCGCGCCCATGGCCTTCGGGCGCTCCTCGTCGTCGAACACGGTGATCAGGATGGACAGCGTGGCGGGCATGATCAGCGCGCCGCCGATGCCCATCAGCGCCCGGGCGCCGATCAGCTCCGCCGGACTGGATGCCAGGGCCGCGATCAGCGAGGATCCGCCGAACAACGTCAGGCCGATCAGCATCAGCCTGCGGCGGCCGAAGCGGTCGGACAGGCTGCCCGCCGTGAGCAGCAGCCCGGCGAACACCAGAATGTAGGAGTCGATCATCCACTGGATGTCCTGGGCGCCCGCGTCCAGATCCCCGGCGATCTGCGGGATCGCCACGTTGAGGATCAGGTTGTCCAGCATCAGCACGAGTGCGCAGAGGCACAGCACCAGCAGGATCCACCAGCGCCGCGGGTTGCGCGCTGGGATTTCGGGTGTGCCCGAGGTGTGGTAGTTCGGCGCGGTGTCCGCCGGAGTCGTCGCGGTCATGTGAGCCCCTCTAGATGTCTTTCTCATTAGGCGCACTCTGTGCGCTATGACGAACACTGTACGTATAAGGAACGATGTACGCAATACGTACGGCGTTATTGTTGGCGCACGACGTGCGTCGTACCCGCTAAGCTGGACGAACAAGCCGAAGCGCCGCGCAGCGGCGGCCCGGGCAGGCGGCTCGCCTACCATCGCAGGGACTCGGGGAGCGGTGCCGTTGAAAGGAGGCCGCGGTGGCGGTCGAGGAACAGATTCCGTCCGTCTGGGCGCGGCCGGAAAAACGCAGGCGCGAGCAGCCGGCCTTGAGCCGGGACCACATCGTGGCCGAGGCCATCGCGCTGCTGGACACCGAAGGCGTGGCCGCGCTGAGCATGCGCAAGCTCGGCGCCCGGTTGAACGCGGGCGCAACCTCGCTCTACACCCACGTCACCAATAAAGAGGAGCTGTTGGAACTGGTCCTGGACCAGGTGATGGGGGAGATTCCGTCCGCCCCCGCCGACGGGGACTGGCAGGAGCGCGTGCTTGAGGTGTCACGCCAGTTCCGGGCGATGATTCTGCGCCATCCCTGGGTATCGCCGCTGTTCGGGGAGGTGGCGTCGATGAACATCGGACCGAACATGCTGCGGATCTCGGATTCGATGCTGGGTATCTTCGAGGACGTCGGCTTCAGCGACGACGACGCCGACGACGCGGCGAATGTGGTGTCCTGCTTCATCATCGGCTCTGCGGGCGCCGAGGCCGCGTTCCTCAACACGCTGTCGCGCGCCGGTTCGTCGATCTCGGACTGGATGCAGCGCTTCCTGCCCACGGCCGCGCAGGCCAGTCGCCCGTTCCCGCGGATGCACCGCCGCTACACGGCCTACGGCAAGCCCGACACCGCCCCTCCCTCGCCGGACGACTCCTTCGACACCCGGCTCCGGATCATCCTCAAAGGCATTGCCGCCGGCGCGGAATGATCGTCCAGAATGACCCGTGACGTGCGGTGCTGTATGGCGCTGCTCGCGAGGCCCTGCGGTGTTACGCACGCTGCCTCCTCGGGCCGCCGTCTCACAGCGCGAAGACGCACCTCATGGGTCATTCTGGACAATCTCGAATCCGGCGCGGTAGTGCCGGGGTGCGATTACCGTGCGGGGATGGCTGTGGATGGGCGCGCGATTCAGGTGCGGCGGGCGGCGGCGGCGAGCGCGATCGGGACCACCATCGAGTGGTACGACTTCTTCCTTTACAACACTGCTGCCGCACTGGTCTTTCCGCACTTGTTCTTCCCGGCGTCGAGCAGCTACGCGGGGGCGATGCAGTCGTTCGCGACCTATGCTGTCGGGTTCGCCGCGCGTCCGCTCGGTGCGGCGGTCTTCGGTCACTGGGGCGACCGGATCGGGCGCAAGGCGACGCTGATCGTCACTCTGGTGCTGATGGGCACGGCGTCGGCGCTGGTCGGGCTGCTGCCGGGAACCGACGTCGCCGGACCGGCCGCGCCGTTGGCGCTGGTGCTGCTCCGGGTGGTTCAAGGCATGGCGATCGGCGGCGAGTGGAGCGGATCGGTGCTGCTGACGATGGAATGGGGCGACCAGCGCCGACGCGGCCTGCTCGGCAGCTTCGCCCAGGTCGGCGTGCCGATCGGCTTGGTGCTCGGGACGGGCGGCATGACGCTGCTGTCGGCGCTGCTGCCGGACCGCGCCTTCGACAGCTGGGGCTGGCGAATCCCGTTCCTGGCCAGTCTGATTCTGGTGCTGGTCGGACTGGTGATCCGGCTGCGGATCCTGGAGACCCCGATGTTCGCCGCAGTGCTCGCCGACAAGCGCGCCGCGCGCAGCCCGGTGCCGGAGGTGGTTCGGCGGCACTGGCGCGAGATTCTGTTGTCGGCCGGGCTCCGCTTCTCCGAACAGATGCCGTTCTACCTGTTCACCAGTTACGTGCTGAAGTACTTGCACGACGAGCGCCTCTATTCGAAGACCTTCGTGCTCAACGCCGTGCTGCTTGCGGCAGCACTGCAACTGGTGACGATCCCGTGGTTCTCGCTGCTGTCGGACCGCGTCGGGCGCAAACGGGTGTACCTGGCGGGCGCGGTGTCGACGGCGCTGCTCGCGTTCCCGTACTTCGCTGTGCTGCAGGGCGGTTCGCGAGCCGTCGTCGTCATCGCCATCGTGGCGTCGCTGATACCGCATGCCATGCAGTACGGCCCGCAGGCCGCGCTGATCGGCGAGACCTTCCCGACCCGTCTGCGCTACGGCGGGGCGGGGCTCGGCTACCAGCTCGCCTCGGTGTTCGCGGGCGGACCGGCCCCGCTGCTGGCCACCTGGCTGCTGCACGCCACCGGCACCCCCTTCGCGATCGCGGCGTACGTCGTCCTGGCCGCCGCGGTCACCGTCGTCTGCACAACCCTGCTCCCCGACCGATCCCAAGCCGACATAGCCGACGACTCGACCTACGCCTCCTGATCCTCACACCCGTTCCGCGGGTCTACACCCGCAGCTGCGGGTGTAGACCCGCGGAACGGGTGTGAGGGTGGCCGGTTACGGGACGTTGCGGTCGAGTTCGGCGAGCCAGGCGGTGGCGACGGCGTCGCTGGGGGCGCGCCAGTCGCCGCGGGGCGAAAGGGAGCCGCCGGAGCCGACTTTGGGCGCGTTGGGCAGGGTGGAACGCTTGAACTGTGCGGTCTGGATGAAACGGCGCAGGAATTCCGCCAGCCAGAGTTTCACTGTCGGCAGGTCGTACTCGCCTGCCCAGGCGTGCTGCGCCAGATAGGCGATCCGGCTGGGCTGGTAGCCGAAGCGCAGCAGGTAGTAGAGGTGGAAGTCCTGGAGCTCGTAGGGGCCGACAGCGTCCTCGGAGCGTTGCGGCCCGCTGTCGCCGTCCGCGGGGATCAGCTCGGGCGAGATCTCGGTCTCCAGTACGGAGCGCAGCACCGAGTCCGCCGCCCCGCCGAGGCCTTCGGTCTCGACGGTCCACGCGATCAGGTACTTGATCAGGGTTTTCGGCACCGATGCGTTGACGCTGTAGTGCGCCATGTGGTCGCCCACCCCGAAAGTGCACCAGCCCAAAGCCAGTTCGCTCAGATCGCCGGTGCCGATCACCAGGGCGTCGTGCATGTTCGCGAGCCGGAACAAGTGCGAGGTCCGCTCGCCCGCCTGCACGTTCTCGTAGGTGCGGTCGTACTGCGGAATGCCTTCGGCGGCTGGGTGGTTCAGGTCGCGCAACATCTGCGTGGCCGACGGGCGGATGTCGATCTCCGCGGCGGTCACCCCGAGCGCGGACATCAGCCGGTGGGCGTCGGTGCGCGTCCGGTCCCCGGTGGCGAAGCCGGGCATGGTGTACGCCAGCACCCGCGACCGCGGCAGTCCGAGCCGGTCCATGGTCCGCGCCGCCACGATGAGCGCCAAGGTGGAGTCGAGCCCGCCGGACACGCCGATCACCACCCGCTCGGTCCCGGTCGCCTCCAGGCGCGTGCTCAGGCCCGCCACCTGAATGCGGAACACCTCGGCGCAGCGCTCGTCGCGGGCGGTCGGATCGGCGGGAACGTAGGGGAACCTGCCGATTTCGCGCCGCAGCTCCACGGCGCCCGCCCGCACCGGAAGCTCGACTTCCACCCGCCGCATTCGGGCCAGCCGCTCCCGGTGGTCGTGCACGTTGTCGGCGAAACTCGTCATCCGGAGCCGGTCCGCGGCCAGCCGTCGGATATCCAGGTCCGCGGTGACCAGCTGCGGGTGGTCGGCGAAGCGTTCGCCCTCGGCAAGCAGGTCGCCGTTCTCGCAGATCAGGGCCTGCCCGTCCCACGCCATGTCGGTGGTCGACTCGCCGTGGCCTGCCGCCGAATACAGGTAGGCCGCGAGAAAGCGCGCGGAGTGTGCGGTGCACAGCTCGCGCCGGTAGTCGGCCTTGCCGACGACGATGTTGCTCGCCGACAGGTTGACCAGCACAGTCGCCCCGGCCAGCGCGGCAAAACCGCTGGGCGGCAGCGGAACCCAGCCGTCCTCGCAGATCTCCAGGTGGAAGGTGAACCCGTCGACGTTGGCCGCCGTGAACAGCAGGTCGGTCCCGAACGGGGCGCGCTGCCCCGCGATGGTGACGTGCTCGGCGAGATTCTCCCGCGCCGCGGCGAATTGGCGCTTCTCGTAGAACTCCCGGTAGTTCGGCAGATAGCTCTTGGGCGTCACGCCGAGCACGGTTCCGCCGCCGATCGCGACGGCGCAGTTGAACAGCCGACCCTGCGTCCGCACCGGCGCCCCGACCACCAGCACCGTGTCGATGTCCGCACTCTCGGCCACCACTCGCGCCAGCGCGTCGTCCACCGCGCCTTGCAGCGCATCCTGGTGAAACAAATCGTCCGCCGTGTAGCAGGACATGCCGAGCTCGGGGAAGACGGTCAATACCGTGCCTTGCCCCGCTGCCTCCCGCGCGAGCCGCAGCGTGTGCTCGACATTGAACTCCGGATCGGCCACCCGCACCCGAGGCACGGCCACTGCCACCCGCGCGAACCCATGCCGGTACAGCGAATCGAACGGTAGCTCGGTCACCCGAGCCAAGCTACCCGCTCCGGCTCGCTCCCTCGCGCGTTGCAAACCTCCACAATGACCCGTGACGTGCGTCCAACGCACGTCACGGGTCATTCTGGAACTAGAAGGGGGTTACGGGAGGTTTGACCCAGAGGATTTTCTCGTCGGCGTCGGCCGGGCGGGCGGCGGGGTGATCGGGATGGGCTGCGGCCCACGCGGATTTCCGGCTGAGCAAGTCCGCGACCAGGATCCAGGTTTCCTCGGTGCTCGGAGGGTTCGCGCCCGCGGCGCGCGCCAGTTTGCGGCGGAGAGTGAGCGGCAGCGCGAGCAGTTCGGCGCCGGTGATGCCGCGGTCCCAGATGTAGCGGGCAAGCTGCGTCGCCTTCTCGTGCCTGCTGCGGGTGGCGTGATCGGTATGTGCGAAATCTGCGTCCGCCATGCTCGCAGTTTAGTCGTCAACTAGAGGTTGACGAATTGGAGAACGTCAACTTATAGTTGACGCATGCAGAACGTTCGACTCGACGACCTGATCGCAGGCATCAAGAAGGCGCACCCCGACAACGTGCTGGAGCAGCTGACCGACGCGGTCATCGCGGCCGGCCACCTCGACGATGTGGCAGATCACCTGATCGGCCACTTCGTCGACCAGGCTCGCAGATCCGGGGCGTCCTGGACCGACATCGGCAGCAGCATGGGCGTGAGCAAGCAGGCCGCGCAGAAGCGGTTCGTCCCGAAGTCGCCCGGCGACCTCGAGCAAGCCGCGGCCGCCGCCCTGGATCCCTCGACTGGCTTCGCCCGCTTCACCCATCGAGCTCGTTCCGTGGTGGTGGCGGCGCAGGAGCAGGCGCGCGCCGAGAGCCACGCGGAGATTACGCCGGAGCACCTGGTGCTCGGCCTGCTCACTCAGCCGGAGGGCTTGGCGGCCAAGCTGATCGAGGCCCGCGGCCTCACTCTCGACGCGGTGCGCCGGGTGGCGGCCGCGGCACTGCCCGCCGCCGCCACCGACATCCCCGCGCTGATCCCGTTCGACATGCAGTGCCGCAAGGCTCTCGAGCTCACCTTCCGCGAGGCGCTGCGTCTGGGCCACAACTACATCGGCACCGAGCACATTCTGCTGGCCCTGCTCGAACGCGAAAACGGCTCCGGCGTCCTGTCCGGTCTCGGCCTGGACAAAGACGCGGTCGAGACCGACTTGGTCACGCTGCTCGAGTCCCTCCCCGGCGCCACGACGCTCTGAGAGCGCGTCCGGGACGACCCATGAATTGCGTCGAACGCAATTCATGGGTCGTTCTGGAAGCTCTGTAGGTCACGGCTCCTGGGGCGGGAGCAGGGGCGGAGCGAAGAACTCGGCGAGGGGCTGGGGGCCGGAGTACTGCCGGCAGGGGCAGCGGACCCAGGTGGCGACGCCGTTGGTCTTGCGTTTGAACTCGCTGTGGCATTCCCGGGTTTCGCGGTCGTGCATGGCCAAATCGTGGCCGCAGCCGCAGCGTGCGACGCTCGGCTGCGGCGCGGCCGCCCGCGTGCGACGGCCGAACCGGCCCGCGACCCAGCCTGCGCCGACCAGTGCGCCGCCGGCGATCAGGCTGATCGGGTCGAACATGCGGCGAGTATACGTATACGGCTAATGCATTGCCAAGGTGTCGACCCGCGGTCGCGGTGGTCTTGCA